>SBFI01000289.1 GCA_006227875.1 Acidobacteriota bacterium | reverse complement strand
GTCCGAAACCGAACCGGGGAATCTCATCGCGCCGATTCGTTCCGCGATCCACGAGATCGACGAGACACAGCTGGTGTTCGAAGTGGCCACTCACGCTGAGATGCTTGCCGACTCTCACCGCGAACAGCGATTCAGTACCCTGCTATTCGAGATCGCACCCACCGATCCCACGACCTTCCTCTTGATCGCCGTAAGCACGGTGCTGGTGGCGCTCGCGGCCAGCCTCATTCCCGCCTACCGCGCCGCCCGAGTCGATCCGATGGAGGTTCTAAGGTACCAATAGAGCACCAGGTTGAAGCGGCCTGCCCGACCACGCGCCTTCGGCGCGCGGTGCCCGCCGGTCGCCGGCCGCTGACCGGCTCGGGCTCCTGCTAGGATCAGCTCATCGGCGGAGTTTTGCCGCGGGAGACACGAATGCGGATCGTGTGCATAGGTGGGGGACCGGCCGGACTCTACTTCTCATTGCTGATGAAGAAGGCCTTTCCGTCGGTGGAGATCACAGTCCTGGAACGGAATCGCCACGACGATACCTTTGGCTGGGGGGTGGTCTTCTCCGACGAGACGTTGGCCAGCTTCGAGGCCGCGGACCCCGAAAGTTACCAGGCCATCAGGGAAAGCTTCCGATACTGGCGAAATATCGAGACCTACTACAAGGGTACCTGTACCGTCTCCACCGGCCACGGTTTCGCCGCACTTCCACGCACCCAGCTCCTCATGATCCTCCAGCGGCGCTGCATCGAGCTGGGGGTGGAGCTCCGCTTCGAGGCGGTCGCGGACGATCTCGAACAGTTCGAGGACGCGGATCTCCTAGTGGGTGCCGACGGGGTAAACAGTCTCGTCCGCGAGAGCTACGTCCAGTACTTTCAACCGAAGATCGACTGGCGGAAATGCAAGTTCAGCTGGCTCGGCTCGGACAAGCGTCTGGATGCCTTCACCTTTATCTTCGAAGAGAGCGAGTACGGTTTGTTCCAGGTCCACGCCTACCCGTTCGAGGAGCTCTCGAGCACCTGGATCGTCGAATGCCGGGAGGAGGTCTGGCGCCGGGCCGGCCTCGACGATGCGAGCGAGTACGACACGATCGCTTTCTGCGAGAAGCTGTTCGCCAGATATCTCGACGGCCACCGACTGCTGTCCAACCGGTCGGTCTGGCGTACTTTTCCGACCGTCCGCTGCCGCACCTGGCATCATCGCAACGTGGTGCTGCTCGGGGATGCTGCCCACACCGCCCATTTCTCCATCGGCTCGGGCACCAAGCTCGCGATGGAGGATTCGATGGCCCTCGTCGATCAGTTCCGCGAGCACGGTACCGGTGATGTGCCCACGGTGTTGAAGAGCTACGAGGATGCCCGCTGGGTGGACATTCTCAAGCTTCAAAAGGCAGCTCAGACAAGCAGGGAGTGGTTCGAGCATTCCAGCCGGTACATGAACCAAGAGCCCATCCAGCTGACCTTCAATCTGATGACCCGCTCGAAGCGGATCACCTATGACGAGCTGGAGAAACGGGACCCGGATCTCATCGACCAGGTCAACGACTGGTTCCGGGTCGAAGCGGGCGCGCCCTTGACCAGTGACGGTGACGCTCCGCCGCCCATCTTTGTGCCCTTCGAGCTGCGCGGGATGAGACTGGAGAATCGCATCGTCGTCAGTCCCATGTGCCAGTACTCGGCCGTCAACGGAACCCCTAGTGATTGGCATCTGGTGCATTTGGGGAGCCGTGCGATAGGTGGTGCAGGCCTGGTCTTCACCGAGATGACCGATGTGCTCCCGGAGGGGCGGATCACCCACGGCTGTGCCGGCATGTATGCCCCGGAGCATGTCGCCTCCTGGAAGCGGATCGTCGATTTCGTGCACGGGAACTCTCGGGCGAAGATTGCCATGCAGCTCGCTCACGCCGGGCGCAAGGGCTCGATGCACCTGCCCTGGGAACATGCGGATACACCACTGCGTGCGGAAGAGGGTGCGTGGCAAACGATGGCTCCATCGCCCATCGCCTTCCAACCCAACTGGCCGGCGCCCAAGAAGATGGAGCGCGAGGACATGGACCGCCTCACAGAAGCCTTTGTCCACTCGGCGCAACTCGCCGAGGAGGCTGGGTTCGACATGCTCGAGCTCCATATGGCCCACGGCTATCTGCTGTCGAGCTTTATCTCACCGTTGTCCAACCGACGTCGCGACGAGTACGGCGGCAGCCTCGAGAACCGGATGCGCTATCCCCTCGAGGTGTTCCGAGCGGTGCGCGAAACCTGGCCGGAGGACAAGCCGATCGCCGTTCGCATCTCCGCCTCCGACTGGATGGCCGACGGCAGCGGCATTGGAGCGGAGGACTCGGTTGTCATGGCCCTCTACCTGAAAGAGGCCGGCTGCGACCTCGTGGATGTCTCCTCGGGGGGCAACTCGCCTCTGTCAGAGCCCGAATACGGCCGCATGTACCAGGTTCCCTTTGCCGAGCAGATCCGTCACGAAGCCGGGATCCCGGTAGCGGCGGTAGGAGCTCTGCTCGGTGCCGATCATGCCAACACGGTGCTGGCGGCGGGTCGCGCCGATCTTGCGGTGATGGCGCGGCCGCATCTCCGGGATGCGTATCTCACGCTTCACGCCGCAGAGAAATACGGGTTCTGGGACCAGCACTGGCCCAACCAGTACCTGCCCGCAAAGCCCAAATCGGGTCGGCCCCGGACGAGGCGCAGCTGACCGGTGGCGGGAGACAAGCCCATGCCGTTTCGTGCCCACCTCGAGGTCCGCTTTGGCGACATCGACGAAGCCGGCTTTGTCTACTATCCGCGCCTCGTCCACTACTTTCATGTCGCCATGGAGGAGTTCTTCGCCCATGTCCTGGGCGTCGACTACCCGACTTTCCTCGCCGAACACCGACTGGGACTACCGACCGCTCACCTCGAGGTCGACTTTCACCGCCCGCTCCACTACGGCGATCACCTCGAGATCGAGGTCGCCATCGACAAGGTGGGCAGAACATCGGTCGGCTGGCGGTACCGGATCTTCCGCCCCGGCGAAACAGATCCCGCCACCGAGGCCCACCTCGTCACCGTCAACATGAACATGGACACACACGAGAAGAAAGGGATCCCCGACTGGCTCAGGCAACAACTCGAAGACTACCGAGGCCGGGCCGCGTGACACGGGTCGTCGTTTTGACGCTCGCCTTGACGGTCGGTTTGTCGTCAGAGGTGGAGTCCGCCTTGGTAGGGGAGCTTTTGTGGTTGGCGGGGTGTTGGGCGAGCTGAGAACGATCGATTTTCCGATGAAGCGGGTGGACTGCGAGTCGAGGAAGTCGAAGCCCGAGGAGCGCTGACGGTGACGTGGTGGGTAAGAGATGTCTCGACTACCTCTGATTCTCGAAAGACAGTGGCTTCATGCGCTGCTTCTCGCCATCCTGCTCGCGGGCCTGGTGGCTGTGAGCAGGGTCGATGGCTTCCTCGACGGTGAGCTCTGGGGAGTCAGCACCGAGTGCTGGTTCTGGCTTGCGGTGGCCCTACCCGTTATCCATCAGGTCTGGGTCTGGTTCTGTTGGCGGACCGAGCTTCATGCCTCGCTTCTCTCCCGCTCGTTCGGAGATGCCGGATTCAAGCTCTACGCCGTGGGGTTTTCGATTCTGGGTATCGCACGGACAGTGGTCGTCTTCATCCTGGCATTCGCCAACCGGGACACCCTGGAGGTAGATACGACGGTCACCAGTATCCTGGCGGTGATCCTGCTGATCCCGGCCGTCTACCTCTTCAATTCAGTCAAGCGATACTTCGGCTTCCGTCGGGCCTTTGGCATCGATCACTTCGAGGCGTCGTATCGGACGCAGCCCTTTGTCCGGCAGGGAATCTTTCGCTTCACCAGCAACGGCATGTACATCTTCGGCTTCCTCATCCTCTGGGTGCCCGGACTCTGGTTTGCGTCCGTTGCGGCCCTGGTGGCGGCGCTCTTCAATCACCTTTACATCTGGGTTCATTACTTCTCGACCGAGCTTCCCGACATCAGACGGATCTATGGTGAGTCGGCTACAGCGGCGGGTGACGGTGCTGGGGAATAATGCGGGATCCTGGGAGTACTACTGAGTAATGACGACTTCCAGCCAGGACCTCGAACACCTCAAGCTGCTGTCGATCTTCCACTATGTAGTGGCGGCGCTGGCAGCGCTCTTCGCCTGTATACCGTTGCTTCATCTGTGCTTGGGAATCGCCATGGTCACCGGCTGGGAGCCTCTGGCGGACGCCGACCCGATGGCCGGTTTCATGGGCTGGTTCTTGATCGCCTTCTCGAGCGCCTTCATCCTCAGCGGTTGGGCCTTTGCCGTCTGCCTGTTTCTGTCCGGCCGGTATCTCTCGCAACAGCGGCGCTACCTCTTCTGTCTCGTCATGGCTGGGTGTGCATGTTCATGCCATTTGGCACCGTTCTCGGGGTGTTCACGATCATCGTGCTCCTCCGGGATTCGGTCAAAGAGCTGTTTGGCGTGACCGAGCCGTCGGTATCCGAGACCTAGTCCCGGATTCTGCTATCCTCCAGCCAACACAGGTGGAGAAAACCTGGTAACAAGCAAGCGCGGGACGACGTCCCCGGCATGTTGGCGGCGTGTCTCCAAAGGAGGTAGCAAGATGGCATCAGATACTCTGCGGGTGGTAGCCAGGCTGGTGGCGAAGCCGGACAAGGTCGACGAGCTCCGTACGCTCCTGACCGGACTTCTCGAGCCGACTCGAGCCGAACCGGGCTGCATTAGCTACGAGCTG
>SBFI01000190.1 GCA_006227875.1 Acidobacteriota bacterium | reverse complement strand
AGGACACCATCGCCTCGCGGGTGTGCAGGTATTCGGGGCTGGGCGCGCGACCCGATGTGCGCCCGCGGGCCGCGTGTGCATTCATCAGCGTGATCATGTCGTAGCTGTGCGGGCTCTCTTCGATGTAGGTGCGTCCATCCACCACTTCGTACTCGATGTCCCGGTAGGCGTCGCCGTTGTAGGGAACGAGCGCCCCAGTCTGGAGCCGCACCACCGCGGGGTTGATCTCGGCTCCATACACCATGCTGCCCAGACTCCGTGCGGTCTTGGTGATGCCGTCACCCGAGATCCCCAGAATGAGAATGACCGGGTCGTCCATCAGGTTGTGCGGCACACGTGGGTCGATCCGATACTGCTCCGGAGGACGATTCCGAATGGTGTCGGTTATGCGACCGTTCTCGTAGGCGCTGAGGCTCGATTGGTCGGGTCGTCTCCTCACCACGTCGTAGCGGCCGACGAGAGACGAGGCCGAAAACAGGACCCGGCTGTTCGGGTAGCGCTCCAGCAGCTTGGTGCGCACCACGTTAAGACGGTCGGTCTCGAGGTTGCCCAGCGCAGCCCAGGTGAATGCCGCCGTTGCCGCCACGGCGGTGGTGGCCAGCAACCACCGGAGGCGGCGACCGGGATAGCCGAAGATGAAGCAGAGTGCCGCGGCCGAGCTAAGAGCGCTCAGCAGCAGCATGCTGCTCTCCTCACGGAAGTGACTGAGGGCCGGACTGACCAACAGCGCGCCCAGGGCCGCACCCAGCAGATCGATGAAGTAGACGATGTGGGACCGATTGCGCACGAGCACGATGCTGATCAACACGCTGCCTGCGGCAAAGGGGAACATCAGCAGCATCGCCGCCACCAGCGGGGTGTCCAGCATGCTCACGCCGGCGCCGAATGCGGTGACGATGGTGAGGGGGAGCAGAAGACTCGCGGCAGCCAGAGTTTCTGCCGCGGCCTTGTCGGCGGTCAGAAAGCCAACCAGCCCGCCGAGGGAGATTCCCAGCAGAGCCGCCGCGATCACCGACTGAGCCGTGAGGTAGTCGCCAGAGATGGTGAGGACCTGGAAGAGGATGACCTGAAGCGAGATCAGAGTGAGAGTCGTCAGACCGACACCGACCAGGGTGCCGATCTTTCTCTCAGCCGGCGCTGCCGCGATGTCCGGTGACCGCTCCTCGACGGAAAGGTCGATCGCCTGACCACCCAAGGCGTATTCGCCGATGGCCATCAACAAGAACGTCGTGCCGGCCAGCAGAGCGAGACCCCAGATCCCGACCGCCATCGGCAGGGAGCTCTCAGGTACGAGACCGGACCGATTCAGCACCGACAACAGAAAGTGGAGAATCCACAGCGAGAGCCCAAGGACGGCGTAGCGCCTGCCCGGCCCGGCGCTCGCGGCCAGGCGCCAAACAAGAAAACCGCCGAACAGCAGCAGCAGCGCCAGCCAGAGCGAGAAGATCACAAAGCTCTCGTACACATCGGGTGACGGCAGGCCGAGGAGCTCGAGCCGGCGGGGAAAACGCGTCACTTCGGCCAAAGAGAGCACGAGCGCGACCACCGCACCGATTCCCCAGATCCAGTGGGTCACCAGGCCGTCGGCGCGTCCCGACCGACGCTCTCGCCAGAGCGCCACCAAAGCCAGCAGCGCGATCAACACCAGTTGCATGCTCACCAGCCACGAGGCCAGTGTGAGGCTGTTGGCCAGGTTGAAGTAGGAGTGACGCCCCTGTCCCCAGCGGTATTCGGGCCAGAGAAAGTGGGCGATACCCAGCACCGCCGCGAACGCCAGCAGACCGTAACCGCAGCGCCGCAGGAGATCGACCGCCTGCCCGTCGCTTGTCCCGTGAGAGCTCTGAGCCGTCTCGTTGTTCTCAGGGTGGCGCACTAGGACTCAGGTCCGCTCCTACGTTCGGGGCAGGCTCTGCCGACTTCTGCCTTGCGGTCGTGGAATCCTAGCTTAGCGCGAGCTTCCCAGCGCCCGCCACCTCTGCCCACCCCTATTGAGCGGCGACATGCATCCCATGATCACACCCAAACACGTAGTGACAGATTGGGATCACATCATGAAACATGCAGGAGGCAGCCAAGGTGACGATTATGAGCACCAGTACCGTAATGATCAGTTTATGGTGTTTTTCGACTAACGCAGAAAATGTGGCCATGTCTCGATCTCCCAACGTTTTCGGTTTTGCTGCTCGCCGCAGTCTGGCGGGCCATCCCAAAGGAGAGCTCCGCAGTTTTCGACCCATGCCCTGGGTCGGTTACTGTTTTGTCGTAGGTCCATCTATACACCCAAGCATCGTCGAGGGCACCACCCGAAGGGGTGGGTCAGGGGGTGTGAAATATCTACTGGAGTCAGGACAAAAGCGCCTCTACTATAGGAGAGCATGGACCAAAAACGCGTCGGGGAGACAGAGCTGGCAAAGGCAGTCGTCGAGCTGCTCGAAGGCGGAGTGCTCGAGAAGGACGAGTGGGAGCGCCGCCTTCACGGGCTGGAGGGTCAGCATGGGGAAGAGGTCTATCGCAGTCTTTTCTTTATTCTCGCCAACCTCGACTTCTCTCCCGGTGACGCCGCATACCACTGGCAAGGGCTGCTCGAGACGTGGGATGAGGTCAACCAAGCGGTCGGCCAGCCGATCGACGTACGCGTTGCGATCCTGCACTACTTTCTGGAGATCGACAGGAAGCTCAAGAACCCGACAATCGTCGAAATGAGAATCCTGCGCGAAGTGCGAGAATCGGCGATCCTCGACGGCCTGACCCACGTTTACAACTACCGCTACTTTCGCGATCGCATCGATCACGAGGTCAAGCGCGAAGAGCGGACTGCGCTCAGCGTCTCGCTGCTGATGATCGACGTCGACCACTTCAAGGCCTTCAACGACTGCAACGGTCACCTGCACGGCAACGTGGCCCTGCAGGAGCTGGCGGCATTGATGAAGAGCGTTGTGCGAGATATCGATGTCGTGACCCGCTACGGTGGAGAAGAATTTGCCGTCATCTTATGCGGAACCCGGAAGGGTGGCGCGCTGCTGGTTGCCGAAAAGATCCGCAAGCTGGTGGAGGAGACCCCCTTCGCGGGTGAGGAGACGCAGCCCGGTGGAACCCTCACTGTCAGTGTCGGCGTGGCGACGTCGCCGATCGACGCGACCGACAGCCAGAACCTGATCGCCAAAGCGGATGCAGCGCTCTTCAAATCCAAGAACGAGGGCAAGAATCGGGTGACACCCTACTCGGACGACCGGCGCGAGTTCGTGCGCTTCGACAGCCACCTGATCGGCGAGGTGCGGATGATGGAACCGGAGGGAACACCCATCGCCACGGGCAATATCAGCCAGCGTGGACTGCTCTTTACCAGCGAGACGCCCTGTCAGGTCGGCGGGGTCGTCGAGATCCTGCTGACCCTTCCCGAGGATGAGGAAGTGGTCTGCGCCGCCAAGGTCGTGCGGGTCATCGAGAAGGAAAAAGAATATGAAGTGGGGGTCAGGATCATCGATATAGAGGGCATGGATTACCATCGATTCCAGAAGCACCTGGCCGGCCTGAGAGTAGAATAGCGGCACCATCGAAGCTCATGGACCAGAAACGAGTCGCGGACCCCGCCCTGACAAAAGCCGTCGTCGAGCTGCTCGAGGGAGCTGCGCTCGAGAAGGTGGAGTGGGAGCGGCACGTTCAGGAGCTTGAAGGCCAGCATGGGGACGAGGTCTACCGCCACCTCTTCTTTATTCTCGCCAACCTCGACTTCTCCTTGGAGGAATCGATTACCCACTGGCAGGGACTCCTCGAAACCTGGGAAGAGGTCAACCAGGGGGTGCCTCGGCCCATCGACATCCGCGTGGCTGTCCTGCACTACTTTCTGGAGATCGACAGGAAGCTCAACAACCCGACGATCGTCGAGATGAAGATCCTGCGCGAGGTCAAAGAGTCCGCGATCCTCGACGGTCTGACCCATGTCTACAACTACCGCTACTTCCGCGACCGCATCGAGCACGAGGTCAGACGCGAAGAACGCTCGGCGCTCAGCGTCTCGCTGCTGATGATCGACATCGACCACTTCAAGGTATTCAACGACTGCAATGGTCACCTGCAGGGCAACGTGGCGTTACAGGAACTGGCCGAGCTGATGAAGAGCGTGGTGCGGGAGACCGACGTCGTCACCCGATATGGCGGGGAAGAGTTTGCCGTCATCCTGTGTGGAACCAAGAAGGGCGGCGCCCTCCTTGTCGCCGAGAAGATTCGCAAGCTGGTGGAAGAGACGTCGTTCGTGGGTGAGAAGACCCAGCCCGGTGGGATCCTCACCGTCAGTATCGGCGTGGCAACGTCACCCATTGACGCGACCGACAGCCAGAACCTGATCGCCAAGGCCGATGCGGCACTCTACAAGTCGAAGAGCGAGGGCAAGAACCGGGTCACGCCCTACTCGGATGACCGTCGTGAGTTCGTGCGCTTCGACAGCCGACTGATCGGTGAAGTCCGCCTCATGGAGCCAGGGGGATCCCCCA
>SBFI01000113.1 GCA_006227875.1 Acidobacteriota bacterium | reverse complement strand
ATGACCTGATGTCATACTTTGTCATACTTATTGGGATAGCGTACGCCCCCTTTTCTCTTTTGTCAAGCAGTGTGGAACCGTCGGTTGACCTGCTGCACCGGCTCCGTTATGTTTGCGCAGCTTTGAGAAGGGAGCTCGAAAAGATGATGCGATTTTCAGGTCAAGTAGTCACCGGCGCCTTGGCGCTCGCCTTGATGGCGAGCTCGGCCGGTTTTGCGCAGAGCTCGGACCAGGAGCTGCGCAATGAGATCGAGGCCCTCAAGAAGGGTCAGGAGCAGATCCGCAAGGACCTGCAGGAGATCAAAAAGCTGATCCAGGCCCAGCCACGCGCGGCGGCGGCGCCGTCGGGCCCAAATGTCAAAGGCAAGGTCTTCGACGTCGGCGCCAACCCCACCAAGGGTGAGCAGACCGCCAAGGTCACCCTGGTCGAATTTACGGACTATCAGTGACCGTACTGCGGTCGGCACGTCCGTGAGACGTACCCGCAGATCGACAAGGAATACATTCAGACCGGCAAGATCCGCTATGTCACCCTCGACTTGCCGCTCGAGCGGATCCACAAACTGGCCTTCAAGGCCTCCGAGGCGACTCACTGCGCCGAGGATCAGGGCAAGTTCTGGGAGATGCACGACCGGTTGTTCGAGAACCAGCGGGCTCTCGAGCCCTGGTCGGCCCACGCCGAAGCTCTCGGCCTCGATGTGGCTCAGTTCGACCAGTGCATGTCCAGCGGCAAGTACACCGATGCGGTTCGCAAAGACATGGCCGAGGCCACCAAGGCCGGTGCCACCGGCACCCCCAGCTTTGTTGTGGCTCTGACCAATCCGGACGATCCAACCAAAGTGGAAGGGGTGACCTTTATCCGTGGCGCCCAGGCCTTCCCCGCCTTCAAGGCCCAGCTCGACAGCGCCTTGTCGGCGGCCGACGCCAAGTAGAGATCTTTAATTGATCAAAAAGGCCGGGGTCGCAAGACTCCGGCCCTTTTCTTGTTGGGCGATTAGCCCGATGGTCAGACCGGCCGCTAACGCAATTGCTCCAACCTCGACGCCACCTCTCCAGCCTCCCCTTCTCTCCCCGCCCGCCGCAATAGCTCGAGATACGCCTCCAGCGTCTCGGCCACCAGCGGGTGCTCGCCGCCCAGCTTGGCCTCACGAATCGCCAGCGCTCGCTGGTAGAGGGGCTCGGCCTCTTCCAGCCGGCCCTCATCCCGGTAGACATCGGCCAGCGCCGCCACCGACTGGGCGACTTCCGGGTGCTCGGCTCCATAGCTCTGCTCGCGGATGGAGAGCGAGCGCTGCAGCAACCGTTCGGCCTCGGCGTAGTGGCCCTGGGCGAGATAGAGCAGGGCCCAGTCGCGCAGCAGCGTGGCGACACTGGGGTGGTCAGGGCCCACACCGCGCTCGTAGATCGCCAACGCCTCGACATAGAGCGGCTCGGCCGCCTCGTATTTACCCTGCTGGTAGTACACCCAGGCGAGGTTCGCCTTCCCCATCCCGACATCGTCGCTTCCGGGGCCGTAAACCTGCAACTGGATTTCCAGCGCCCGCTCCAGTAGTGCCTCGGCCTCTTCATAGCGGCCCTGCGAGTCGTAGAGAACAGCCAGATTGTTGTAGCTGCTGGCGAGCGCCGGGTGGTCTGGCCCGAGCACCCGTTCTTCGATCTCCATCGAGCGTTTCTGCATCGCCTCCGACTCGGCGTACTTTCCCTCGCTCCAGTAGAGGATCGCGAGATCGCCAAGCACCCGGCGAGCACGTGCCGAGTCGGGGCCGAGTCGTTCCTCGAAGATCGCCAGCGCCCGGTTGAGGTGCGACTCGGCCTCATCGAAGCGGCTCAGCCGCCAGAAGGTGATGCCGAGGTCGTTGAGGCTCTCCGCCACCAACGGGTCTTCCGCCTCGACCTGCTGCTGCCGAATCTCGTGCGCCCGCTCGAAGCGTGTCAACGCCTCGGCGTGCTCGCCCTGCATGGCATGGACCCAGCCGAGCGAGGTGAGGCTCGCCGCCGTCTCCAGGCTGTCCGGTCCGAGCGCCTGCTCGCGGATCGCCAGCGCCCTCTCCGCCCGCGGCTTGGCCTCCTCGTACTTCCCCTGCCTGCGCTGCATCACTACCAGCCGCGCCAGGCTGTCGGCCACCTCCGGATCGTCGACCGCCAACAGTTCCTCGCGCCGCGCCAGGCTGCGCTCGAGCAGGGGCGCCGCCGAGTCGTAAAGCCCGAGCTCCTGGTAGACCGTGCCGATCGTGGCCATCAGCCGCGCCTGGGTAAGCGGCTGGGCCTCGAGCTCGCGCTCGATCCTCTCCGCACCCTGGTCGAGAATCTCGCGTGCGGTGATAGTCTCTCCCTCGGCTTCGTCAGGGTCCGAGACCTCGAACAGCCGCACCAAAAAGTCCGAGACCTGGCGCGCGGTCTCCGCTTCGCGGCTCGCCAGCCGCTCCGCCTCGAGCGCCCGCACCAGGCTCAGCCCGGTACCGACCATGCCGAGCAGCAGGGCAATGCCGACGAGGGCGGCAGCGCTTACACCGAACTTGTGCCGCTGGACGAACTTCTTCATCCGGTAGAGCGTGCTCGGCGGGCTCGCCAGCACCGGCTGGTTTGCCAAATAGCGGCCGATGTCGGCCGCCAGCTCGGTCACCGAGGAGTAGCGCCGGTTACGGTCCTTCTCGATCGCCTTCAAGACGATCCAATCGAGATCCCCGCGCAGTTCACGGGTGAGGGTTTGGACATCGGTGCGCCGGTTGCGCGCCGTAACGGTGGAGGTGTCGCCCTGGCTGGTGATCCGCGTGCTCGGTCTCGGCGGCTCCTCCTCTCTGATCCGCCGCCGCGCCTCGTCGTAGCCCCCCTGGCGCAGCTCTTTCGAGTCGAACGGCAACGCTCCCACCAGCAGCTCGTAGAGAAGCACCCCGAGCGAGTAGACGTCGGTCCGCGTGTCGACGTCCAGCCCGGTGAGCTCGGCCTGTTCCGGGCTCATGTATTCGGCGGTGCCGATGAACTGGCCGTGGGCGGTGTAGAGGGTCTGCTCGGTCAGGCGCTGGCCGGTCGCCTTGGCCACCCCGAAGTCGATGATCTTTGGCACCGCTCTTCCGTCCTGGAGCTCGACCAGCACATTCGAAGGCTTGAGGTCGCGGTGGATGATCCCTTTTTGGTGTGCGTGCTGCACCCCCTCACAGACCGCGATGAAGAGCGCCAACCGCTCGGGTGTGGTCAGGTAGGCGCCGTCGCAGTAGTCGCTGATCGCCACCCCCTTGATGAACTCCATGGCGAAGTAGGGCCGACCCGCATCGGTGGCGCCGGCGTCGTAGATACGGGCGACGTTTGGATGGTCCATCAGTGCCAGCGCTTGCCGCTCCGACTCGAACCGCGCCACCACCTCCCGCGTGTCCATCCCCCACTTGATCACCTTGAGCGCCACCCGGCGGCGGATCGGCTCCTTCTGCTCCGCGTCGTAGACGTCCCCCATTCCTCCCGAGGCGATCCGACGCAAAATGCTGTAGCCAGCCACCTCCGGCGGTGCCGGCCCTTCGCCGGGTGGAAATCCCTCGGTCGGAAGGTCTTCTTCGCTCGGTCTCGAGTACTCGTCGCTCATGAAATCGCCTGCGGTGCCCCCATTCTCGCACCAAACCGGTTGACACCGGTCTCCACCTACTTCATTCGCGTTTTTCCGCTCAGCGCGTACAATACGCTCCACAGTCCCATCCTCCGGGTGGTGGCGGTACGTATCGAGGGCAGAGTCAGCGGAGACTGGCATCGATGAAGGTTGAGGAATTCAAGACAAATATCGCGGTCTGGTCGACAGCCGCTCTTGTTCTGCTGCTGCTTACGGGTTGCAGTAGCAACCGCCCTGCCCAAAGCGCTGCCGATGCCGCTCCAGACCAGCCGGCCGTCACCGTGACCACCGCCGAGCAGGAGGCGCCTCCCACCCCAGAGCTGTCTGCCGCGGAGGAAGAGGAGGCCCTGGCCACGGCGAGGGAGTCGGCCGACAACGGCAACCCGGTAGACCTGGGCGAGCCGGAGATCGAGATAGTGGACCTCGAACCGGCGCACGAGAAGCCGGTCCAAAGCCCAGAGGAGATTCTCCAGGAGTCGCTCGAAGCCTACGAGTCGTCACGAGTCTTCTGGGAGCAGGGCAGTTTCGAGGACGCCTTTGCGGCCCTCGACCAGGCCTATGAGCTCATGTCGAGCGTGCAGCAAAATGGTGACCCGGTGGTCGCGCAGGAGAAGGAGAACCTCCGACATCTCATCTCGCGACGGGTGATCGAGATCTACGCCTCACGGCAGACTACCGTCGGCGACATCGATCGGTCGATCCCCATCGACATCAACCCGGATGTCGAGCGGGAGATCAAGAGCTTTCAAGGTCCCGAGCGAGAGTTTTTTCTCGACTCCTACCGGCGCTCGGCCCTCTACCGGCCGATGATCCTGGAGAAGCTCGAGGAGGCCGGTCTGCCCGAGCAGATCAGCTGGCTGCCGCTGGTCGAAAGCGGCTTCAAGGTCAAGGCCTACTC
>SBFI01000241.1 GCA_006227875.1 Acidobacteriota bacterium | reverse complement strand
CCCGGCGATGCCCGCAGTGACGTCTGGCAGATCCTGGAGTTCTCCAAGCGCTTCACGCTCGGGGAAGTCTGGGGTCGCAAGTCGATTCCGGGACTCGTGGCGGAGGGTTTCGAAGAGGGTTTCCTGCCGGATGTGCTGGCGGGGGCGAAGAAGCTCGGCTACACGCCCGAGACCACCCTCTACGAGGTACTGTTCGACACCCCCGCGGCCCGCAAGATGGCCTGGCCGGACCCGGTGGCCAAAGGGCACGAGAATCACACCGTGGAACACGGCGGTCTCGATTGGTTTCCCGAAAAGGCCCTCTTCCAGGAGTACGTGATTTTTGGGCGCGGCCATGCCCACGATCTGGCCGACTTCGACACCTATCTCAGCGACGACGTCAGGGGTTTGCGTTGGCCGGTGGTCGACGGCAAAGAGACCCCATGGCGTTTCAACGAGCAACACGACCCCTATGTCGAGAAGGGGAGCGGTTTTGATTTCTACGGCCCGGCGATGAAAAGCCTGCCGCGGGGCAACTTGTCCGGAGTCACCGAGTCCGAGACGACCTCGATGGCCGGCCGAGCGAAGATCTTCTTCCGACCCTACGCCGCGCCTCCCGAGAGTCCCGATGAGGTCTACGACCTGTGGCTGTGTACCGGCCGGGTTCTCGAGCACTGGCATTCGGGCTCGATGACCCGGCGGGTGCCGCAGCTCCACCAGGCGATGCCCACCGCCCAGATCTTTATCCACCCCCGCGATGCCGAGACCCGGTCGCTCGAACGAAACGACCTGGCCTGGGTCGAGTCCCGCCGCGGCAGGATCCAGGCCCGGGTCGAGATCGAGGGTCGTAATCCGGTTCCGCAGGGTCTGGTCTTCGTCCCCTGGTTCGACGAGGGAGTCTTCATCAACAAGGTGACTCTGGACGCCACCTGCCCCATTTCCAAGCAGACGGATTTCAAAAAATGCGCAGTCAAGATCTACAAAGCCTAGTTCTTGCCCTTGTTTTGCTCGCCCCCGTTGCCTACTTGGCGGCCGGGGAGGAGACGTCGCCGTCGACGCGCGATACCGAGATCGGCCTCAGCAAGACCAGCGTCTTCGACGTTCCGAGCCCCGACCCGGTGCCCGCCACCGGTGGCGACCCCGGAGATCAGCCGGTCCTGCCCCGGTTCTTCGACGGCTCGCCACCGGTCATTCCCCACGGTATTGCCGACTTTCTACCCATAACGCGCCAGGAGCACCTCTGTCTGGATTGCCATGAGCCGGATGAGGGAGCAGAGAGAGTGGAGGGGGAGCCGACGCCGATTCCTCACAGCCACCTGACCGATCTGCGTGCCGACCCTGAGACCGTAGGCGACCAAGTGGTCGGTGCTCGCTACTTCTGCGTCACCTGCCATGTGCCAAAAGGGGCGGTCTCTCCCCTGGTAAAGAATCGCTTCGAGCGGTAGCTCGACCCGAGCGCTGCTAAGATGGGATTCACACAAGCGAAGTCGCACTTCCGTCTGCGTTGTGGCCTGGGAGGAGTCAAGGATGACCGAAGACTCCCGCGCCACCCGCCGGGACTTGCTCGCCTCTTTTCTCATGGGTGGCGGACTCGTTCTCGCCTACGGGACCCTAGCGCTCCAAGGAATCCTCTTCCTGCTGCCCAAGCGGCTGCGTCCCAAGACCCGGTTGATCTTTGCCGGACGCATCGACCAATTTACCGTCGGCGCGGTGACGACCATCCACGATCTGGACGGCAACGCCATCCTGGTCAAGCGGGGAGAGACGGGCTTCGAGGCCTTTAGCTCGGTCTGCCCGCATCTCGGCTGCCGGGTGCACTGGGAGGCGGCGGAGGAGACCAGTCCGGCCATGGCCCAAAAGTACGAGGCCAAGGTGGAGGCACTCCTGACCCAGCCCGAGCACGTCTGGCTCAAGGGCCTGTCACCCGAGGAGGCCGAGGCGTTGCGTCAGATGTACGCCTAGCGTTACAACCAGTGAGGAGGTAGCAGTCGTGACCCAAGCGAAACTCATCACCTCGGCGGCCAATGCTCTCGACAGCCTCGAGCGGCTGGCGCTGGAGCTGGAGCTGGAGAAGGCGAGACTGGAGGAGGGCAGAGCCGAAAGCTCCCCGGCCCTCAAGGGGCTCCTGGCCTGGGGCTGGCACGCGGTGGCTCTGCTGGCCTATATGCGGCTCCAGCCGCAGCGGCAGGACTTCGACGCCTGGATCTGGGACTATCTCGAAGAAGGCGAGCCGGCCCTCGACGTCATTCGTGACTCCCACTGGGAGGAGCGCCAGCGGCTCTCGCTCCTCGAGCTGCTCGACATCCTGAGCGAGGTCGATCTGCCGCTCTTGAAGCCCGAGTTCTATCAAGGCTGGCAGGACCGGACCGAGCGCTGCAAGACGCTCCGCCGCCAGGCGGCCGCCATCACCGGCACCTCGATCGGCGGCGAGCAACGAGACGCGCTGCTGGTGCTGCTGGCCGCCTACCACCGATTGTTGCGCTTTCCGGTCCCGGTCGAGCTCGCAGTGGAGCCCGTGCTCGAGGCCCTACCCCGACTCCTCGATCTAGTAGAGGCCTTGGTGGTCCGCTCCGGCCCGCGGGGAGATCAGCTCACCGCGGCTCTGGGGAGGTGCCGAAGGGCGCTGAAATGATCCCTGTGGCGTCGGATCTTTCTGCTCGGTCTACGGTCTGATCCGCTGCAAGAAGTCCGCCGCCCGCTGGCTGAGGCCGGAGTCGCTCGATCCGGTCTGGATCTTCTCCAACAGGGCTGCGGCCTCAGCGAGCTTCTTGTCTCGCGCCAGCGAGACGGCGTATTGAAAATCGACTTCCTCTCGGGTCTGGAGGGCAGGAGCATTTCTTGAACATCGATCCCGGGGCTGCTACGATCTGCGTCCAGCTCCCATTTCACAGATTGGGTAGAACGTTTCTACCGTGGGGAGGAAGTCGGCACCGAAGTCGTCGGAGTGGGCCAAGGCTCATAGGTCAGTTGTAAACCTTCCAAAAGGAGAAAACAGTGAAGAAGCAACTCGTATTCATGATCGCCATCTTCGCCTTGATGCTATTGCCTGGTAATCCCGCCGTAGCGGTTACCGACGGAGAGCTCGACGGCGACAACCATCCCTACGTCGGTCTTATGGTCGCCGACGACGTCAACGGAAACCCGCTCTGGCGTTGCAGCGGAGCGCTTATCTCGCCGACCATCTTCCTGACGGCCGGGCACTGCACGCAACCGCCCGCCGCAAGGGCCACCATCTGGTTCGACGCCGACGTCGAATCCGGCATTCCCGGGAACGGTTATCCCTTCGATGGCGATGTCGATGGCACCACACATCTTCACCCGCTGTACGTGCCGGGCGCCTTTTTTCTTTTCGACCTGGGCGTAGTCGAACTGGACGAGCCGGTCTTAATGGATGAATACGGAGTGCTCCCGGAGCTCGACCAGCTGGATGTCATGGCGACGCGGCGAGGTCTGCAGGACACGACCTTTACCTCGGTCGGTTACGGTCTGCAGCAGATCAATCCGGTGTTTATCGAGTCGGAGCGGGTACGCATGTTCGCCACCCCGCGACTGATTCAGATCAATACCCCAGGGTTTACCGGGGACTTCTCGATCATGCTGTCGAACAACCACTCCACAGGTGGGACCTGTTTCGGCGACTCGGGTGGGCCGAACTTCATCAATGACACCAACGTGATCGGTGGCGTGACCTCCTTCGGGCTCAACGGCAATTGTGCCGGGACCGGAGGCGTCTACCGCGTGGACAGGGCCGACGATCTGACCTGGCTCTACACGGAATTCGGCGATCAGCTACCGTAGCTGCGGGATGGCGGGGAGGCGGGCATTTTGCCGGGGCCCGGCACGGTGAGAGCGCGCCCGGGCCCAACGCCTCCCGCTAGTTCCCTCGTCCAGCTCGCGGCCTTCGGCATGGCCGCGGCGAGATCCGGGCACCTTTATCGGGCTCAGTAGGCTCTTGAGGCTAGCTCGATCTAGGGTCTGATCTGCTGCAAGAAGTCCGCGGCCCGCTGGCGTAGGCCAGGGTCGGTCGATTCGGTCTGGATCTTCTCCAAGAGGGCGGCGGCCTCGTCCAGTTTCTTCTGTCGCGCTAACGCAACGGCGTACTGGAAATCGAGCTGGAGTAGCGTCTGACGGGCCGGGGCCAAACGCTCCTCGGGGACACCTCGCGCTTCGGCGGTGGCCACCAGGTCGATGGCTTCCTGCTGCTTTCCTGCCCGCGCGTAGGCCAGCAGCAGGTTGTAGGCGACATCTCCCCGGCCGGGTAGCATCTCGTAGGCCCTCTCCAGAGTCGGCACCGCTTGGGGAGATGGCTTGGCCTCGAGGTTGTAGGCATAACCCAGCAGCGCCCATCCTTCACCATAGCCCGGGCGCAGCTCCACACTCTTCTCGAACGCGGCGATGGCTTGCTCGAGACGGGTCTGCTCATCGGGAGTCTGGGGCCGCCGCTTACCCAGCAAGCCCAGCTCGATCTCACCAAAGAGGACCTGCAGACGAAAGGCGTCGGGCAGCTTTTCCAGCGCTTGA
>SBFI01000141.1 GCA_006227875.1 Acidobacteriota bacterium | reverse complement strand
CGCGGACAGCCGCGGATCAAACCCCCCTTCCCCGCCCTGGTCGGCGCCTTTGGCTCGCCCACGGTCATCAACAACGTCGAGACCCTGTGCAATGTGCCCCACATCGTCGCCCGCGGCGGTGAGTGGTTCAGCGCCATCGGCACCGACGAGCGCAACACCGGCCCCAAGCTCTACTGTATCTCCGGCCACGTGGAGCGTCCCGGCACCTACGAGTTTCCGATCGGGGCGACACTGGACGAACTGATCGAAGCCGCCGGCGGCATGTACCAGAGCGGTGAGCTCAAGGCCTTCCAGCCCGGAGGGGCCTCCGCCCCCATTCTGCCGGCCGACAAACGACAGGTGCCGATGGACTTCGACAACCTGGCCACCGCAGGCAGCATGTTGGGATCGGCGGCGGTCATCGTCATGGACGAGACCACCTGTCTGGTCCGCGCCACCCTGCGGCTGGCCAAGTTCTTCAACCACGAGTCGTGTGGCCAGTGCACCCCCTGTCGCGAGGGCACGAACTGGGCCGAGATGGTGTTGCGGCGGATCGAAGAGGGCCGAGGCGGCGAAGCGGACCCCGAGCTCATCCTGCGAATGACCACCAACATGACCGGCACCACGCTCTGTCCGCTGGCCGACGCCGCGGTCGGTCCGATCCGCTCGCTGGTGGAGAGTTTTGGCGACGAGGTGGAGCGGCATGTCCGCGAAGGGGCCTGCCCACTGCCGCCCCGCACCTACTTCCAGGAGGCCGGGAGCGGCTGATGCCTACCCTGACCATCGACGGCCGCCTGATCGAGGTGCCCGCCGGCACCAACCTCATCGAGGCCGCCAAGCAGGTGGGTGTCCAGATCCCCCACTACTGCTACCACCCCAGGCTTTCAATTGTGGGCCAGTGCCGGATGTGTCTGGTCAAGATCGAGGGCAGCCCGAAGCTCCAGGCCGCCTGCTCTACCGAGGTCCACAAGGACGGCATGGTGGTGTTGGTCGACGATCCCGAGGTGCACACGGCGCAGGAAGGGGTGATGGAGTTCCTGCTCGTCAACCACCCCCTCGACTGCCCCATCTGTGATCAGGCCGGCGAGTGCGGGCTTCAGGACTACTCTTTCAAACACGGTCAGTCCTTCTCGCGCTTTGCCTACGAGGAGAAACGGACCTACCCCGGTCGCGAACGGATTCCGCTCGGCCCGCACGTGCTGCTCAACATGAACCGCTGTATCCAGTGCACACGGTGTATCCGGTTTACCGAGGAGATCACCGGCACCGGCGAGCTCGGGTTCTTCCAGCGGGGTGCCCGTACCGAGATCGGTGTCTTCCCGGGCAAGGAGCTGGACAACGATCTCTCCACCTGTGTGGTGGATATCTGCCCGGTGGGGGCCCTGACCTCGACCCAGTTCCGTTTTGCCGAGCGAGTCTGGTATCTGGAGAAGATTCCCTCCATCTGCACCGGTTGCGATGTCGGGTGCAACATCACCCTGGAGCACAGACAAGGCAAGATCCGTCGCTACAAGCCCCGCGCCAACCCGGAAGTCAACGACTACTGGATGTGCGACTACGGTCGCTCGACCGCCCAACGCTATGCGGTTGCCACCCGGCTGACGGCGCCCCGGCGACGAGCCGATCTCGCCGCCGGTGGCTCCATCTCCTGGAGCCAGGCCCTCGGCATCGTCTTTCAGAAAATGCTCGACGCCGGCACCTCGCTCGCTCTGCTGGGCTCCTCTTATCTCTCTACCGAGGAGGCTTTTCTGGTGGCACGGGCCGCCGAGCTTTTTGGCTCTCCCCACCGTGCGGTATGGACCGAGGAGGGCCCCGAGAGAGCCATCCCCAACCCGGGTGGGGGCATCAGTGGACGGGAGGCCGCTCCCAACCGCCGCGGCGCCGAGTTGGCCGGACTGGTGCCGGGCCCGGGCGGGCTGACCGCCGAGCAGGTGATGACCGGGGATGGCGCTCGCGGCTGCCGCTGCCTCTTTGTCGCCGATGGTGATCCCGGCAGCGCCATCCACTCGACCGAGACCGTCGAACGGCTGCGGGCCGCCGACACGCTGATCGTCATGGGCTGGGCCGAGACGCCCTTGACCGCGGTCGCGGACGTCGCCCTGCCGTGCGCCACCCACGCCGAAAAGCAGGGCACTTTTGTCAATGCCCGGGGACGGCTGCAGCGCTTCGAGCGCGCTTTTCCACCACCCGGAGAGGCACGCCCCGGTGTCGACATCCTGGCCGATTTGCTCCGGCGCTTCGATCCCCGCTGGGAGACCCTGGACACGGCCCAGGTCTTCAAGCGGCTTGCCACGCTGATGGGCATGCCCAGCGCAGAGCTCGATCGTCTGCCCGCGCACGGCTTCGAGCTACCGATTCTGACGGAGGACCCGTCGGAGTGACGCAGGAGCTCATCACCACCCTGGTCAAGATCACCCTCTGGCTGGTGGTGTTGCTGACCACCGTGCCGGTCATGGTCTGGGTGGAGCGACGGGCGAGCGCCTTTATCCAGGATCGACGAGGTCCCAACCGGGTGGGCCCGTTGGGTCTGGTCCAGCCGCTGGCCGATGCCCTCAAGTTCATTTTCAAGGAGGACATCACGCCGACGGCGGCCGATCGGCCGCTCTACCTGCTGGCTCCCCTGCTGGCGGTGCTGCCGGCCTTGACCACCTTTGCCCTCATACCCTTTGGCCCCGATGTGGTGATCGACGGTCGCACCGTTCCCCTCATCGTCGCCGACGTCGAGACCGGTGTTCTGCTACTGCTGGCGCTGGCCAGCCTGGGTGTCTACTCGCTGGTGATGGCCGGATACAGCTCGAACAACAAGTACTCGCTCTTTGGCGGCATCCGGGCCTCGTCGCAGATGATCAGCTACGAGCTGGCGCTGACCCTTGCCGTGTTGGCGGCGTTGATCCCGGTCGGCAGCTTTCGGCTCGACGAGGTAGTTCTCTACCAGCAGGGCACTTGGCTGGGGTTTCTGCCGCGGTGGAATGTCTTTCCACAGTTCATCGGCTTCATGGTCTTCCTGATCGCTGCCTTTGCCGAGACCAACCGCGTGCCCTTCGATCTCCCCGAAGCCGACTCCGAGCTGGTAGCCGGTTACCACACCGAGTACAGCTCGATGAAGTTCGCGCTCTTTTTCATGGGCGAGTACATGTCGATGGCGACCCTGTCGGCACTGGCGGCGACGCTCTACTTCGGCGGTTGGCACCTTCCCGGCGTCAGGTTCTCCGACACCTGGTACTGGGCGCTGGCGCAGGGCTTTGGCATCCTGCTGATGAAGGTCGCCCTCTTTCTGCTCTTCTTCGTCTGGGTCCGCTGGAGCTTCCCTCGTTTTCGCTTCGACCAGCTGATGCGGTTGGGGTGGAAGGTACTGCTGCCGGTGGGAATCTTCAATCTGGTGCTGGTCGCGGCCATGACACTGGCCGGATGGCTGTGAGATGGAGATAGGGGTCTTTCTACTCTTCGCCTTGCTGGCCGTGACCTCGGCCCTGGTGGTGGTCGTCCACCGGAATCCGGTCTATTCGGTGATGAGCCTGGTGGTGACCCTGGTCTCCACCGCTGTGCTCTTTGTCATGTTGGGAGCACCCTTCCTGGCCGCGCTCCAGGTGCTGGTCTACACCGGCGCCATACTGGTTCTTTTTCTCTTTGTCATCATGCTGCTCAATATCGAGCGCGAAACCCAGAGGACGAACGGCGGGTGGTTCAAGAAACTGGCGGCGCTGATCAGCGCCGCGATCTTTGTGGCCATTGTCGGCTCGATTTCGCTGCAGGCCTACACCGGCCGATTTCTCGAGGCCCTGACCCCCGAGAGCGTGGCGATCGAGCCCCTGGCGCGTGAGCTCTTCTCCACCTATCTGCTGCCCTTCGAAATCATCGGGCTGCTGCTGTTGGCCGCCGTCGTCGGCGCCACCGTACTGGCCAGAAAACAGGATGCCGTGTCACCGGAGAAAGAGCGATGACCGTACCGGTCTCCTGGTATCTGTTGCTGGCGGTGATGCTCTTTGCCATCGGCGCCGCCGGTGCTCTCACCCGCAGGAACGGTATCGCCATTTTTCTGTCGATCGAGCTCATGCTCAACGCGGCCAATCTCTCGCTGGTGGCTTACGGACGGGTGGTGGCCGAGCGCACCATGGACCTGGCGAGCGCCCACACCGCTCAGATCATCGTCTTTTTCGTGCTGGCCGTGGCTGCCGCCGAGGCGGCCGTCGGGCTGGCTCTGTTTATCGCCGTCTACCGAAAACGTCGAACCATAGACGTCGATCGTCTGAATCTGCTGCGTTGGTGATCGGATGGGATTGTTGAATCTGCTTTGGCTCGTCGCCCTGTTGCCGCTGTTTGGTGCGGCGCTCAACGGGCTACTCGGTCCGCGGGTGCCCCGGCGTCTGACCACGGCAGTGGCGATCGGCGCACCCGGTCTGTCGCTGCTCCTGGCCCTGGGAGCGATCTGGCAGTACATCGACCGGCTAAGCCCGACCCCCTTCGAGCAGATTCTCTACCCCTGGACGGCCGGGCCGTTGTCGATCGACGTGGCCTTCCTCCTCGACCCGCTGTCAGC
>SBFI01000439.1 GCA_006227875.1 Acidobacteriota bacterium | reverse complement strand
GGCTCGTGGCCAGGTCGCGGATCACTCGCAATTTAAGTCGCCAGAAGCTCTCCACCTTGCCGGGACGAGGCAACTCTCCCAGCAGACCGGTTTCGAAGGCAAATAGCTCCTCGAGCGCCTGCTCCTCGTCACCGGCCGCCAGAGTCGCCAGCACCTGGCGATACCCGGGCTGAACCTGCTCGGCTTTGAGCGCCGCGGCCATCGTCGGCCGGACGGCCACCGTTGCGGTGGCCGCGAGGACGAGCAGAGCCGCCGGCAGGAGACGGTATCGGCCTGCCGGTTTCTCGTCCGCGTCGCAGTTCGACTTGGTCTTCTTTCCTCGAACGGGAACGGGAATTCCCCGATGCATTGTCACCCCCCAGCCCCGCCTGCTTTGCAGCAGACGGGTGCAGCGAAGGTTGAAAATATTAGCACTCCCCCCATCTAGGGGTGCGGGCTCGATCTGGTCCACCGCAGCCACGCTTCCACTCTCTGTCTATGTAGGAGGGCCGATCGGACTTGAATCCTTCGCGCATCTGATCTAGAATCAAACGATCGTTTGATTGAAACGAGCGTTTACATGACGATATCCACAGCAACCGACACCAAGACCGAGCTCCTCGAGGCGGCCGAACGGCTCTTTGCCGAGCACGGAATCGCCCGTTCCTCACTCCGAGCCATCACCCGGGAGGCCGGCGCCAACGTCGCCTCGGTGAACTACCACTTCGGCTCCAAAGAGGGTCTGGTGAGGGCCGTCTTCGCCCGACGGCTCGAGCCCCTCAATCGAGAGCGGCTGGCGCTGCTCGATCGATGCCTGGAGTCGGCAAAGGGCAAGCCGGAGCTCGAATGCGTTCTCCGCGCCCTGGTCGGCCCGGCGCTGCTGATGATGTGCGACCACGAGCCCGGACACAGGTGCTTTGCCGAGCTCATGGGACGCGCTATCACGGCCCCCGAGACACGGGTCCGATCGATTCTGCTGGACGAGTTCCGCGAGGTGAAAGAGCGGTTCACCGAGGTGCTGGCGACGATCCTGCCCCATCTGTCGCAGGAGGAGCTCTTCTGGCGCTTTCATTTCATGATCGGAGCCATGGCCCACACCGTCGCCGGCAGCTTTTTTGTGGCTAAGCAATCGGATGGCGAAGTCGATACCTCCGACGTCGAGGGCATGACGCTGAAGTTGGTGAATTTTCTCGCCGCCGCCATGAGCGCCCCATCGACAAACGGTCCTCGCAAGACAAGAAAGAGGAAGAAATGACCCGTCAGACTCTCTACCGGCGCACCGGTCAAACGCTCTGTCTGCTCCTGGCCGCGGGTTGCGCTTCGGCTCCTCCCACCGAGGAGCCCGATCTGGATGTGTCCGTACCAACTGGTTGGACGGCGGCCGACGCCCTGTCCCAACAGCCCGAGCAGGAGATCGAGGCCTGGTGGACTTCATTTTCCGATCCCCGACTCGACACGCTGATCAGCGAGGCGCTGGAGCGGAATCGAGATTTGGTGGCCGCCGCCGCCAGGGTGGACGCGGCGGTCGCCCAGGCGCGGATCATTGGGGCCGACCTCTACCCCCAGATCGGTGCCGCCATCGATCCGGCACGCGGCAAGCGGAACTTCATCGGCTTTCCCATCCCCGGCAGCGAAGGCGAGGTCCTGAGCGTCACCACCAGTACCTTTGGCGCCGGCTTGAACATCTCGTGGGAGGCCGACCTCTGGGGCCGGCTGTCGGCCCGCAAAGGCGCCGCTCTCGCCGGTGTCGAAGCCAGCCGCGCCGAGCTTGCCTCGGCGCAATTGTCGATCGCCGGCCAGACCGCCAAGACCTGGTTCGCCGTCGTCGAGGCCCATCAGCAGGTCGAGCTGGCCGAAGCCACGCTGGCCAGCCGCCGGCTGAGTCGCGAGCGCATCGGCCGACGCTACCAGCTGGGGACCCGTTCGGCCCTCGAGCTCCGCTTCGCCATGTCCAACGAGGCCGGGGCCGAAGCCTCCCTGGCCCTGCGCCGACGTCAGCTCGACTTGGCAAAGCGTCAGCTCGAGCTGCTCCTGTCGCGCTACCCGGATGCCGACCTCGAACAGGCGGCCGGCGAGCTCGAGCTCCCGGATCCTCCGACCGGAGTCCCCCCAGGCCTGCCCTCGGAGCTGTTGACCCGACGACCCGATCTGGTCGCCACCGAGCGTCGGCTGGCGGCCGCCGGCCTCCGTATCAAGGAAGCCCGGGCCTCACTCTACCCACAGCTTCGACTCACCGGCTCCGGCGGAACCCTGAGCAGCGATGTGGGCGATCTCTTGAATCTCGACTTCTCGGTCTGGAGCCTGGCGGCGAGCCTGCTTCAGCCGATCTATCAGGGTGGGAGGCTTCGCGGTGGTGTCCAGCTTTCGGAAGCCAACTATCGCGAGCTCGCCGAGAGCTACGCGCAAGTGATCCTGCGCGCCTTTGGAGAGGTGGAGTCGACTCTGGCAGCGGAACAGTTTCTCGCCCAGCAGGAACAAGCTCTGGCCGTTGCAGCGACACAGTCGGTCGAGGCCGAACGACTCTCGAACGAGCGCTATGACGCTGGGCTGGTGAGTTATCTGGCGGTGCTCGAAGCGCAGCGCGATGCCTTTGTCGCCCAGAGCCAGCACCTGGCTTCGAGGCGGCAGCGGCTGGATGCGCGTATCGATCTCTATCTGGCCCTGGGTGGGGGCTTCGACGCGAGCTTTGTCGAGAGCGACGAGCCCGGTCCGGCGCCAGCAACGACCGCCACCGCCAGTCGATAGGGGGACCGCAATGAGCACCAAAGCAAAGATAATTCTTCCCCTCGTTGTCCTAGCGGTCGGCGGCCTTGCCGCCGTGGCCATTGTCCGCGCCCGACCCAAGGTCGAGCGCCAGGAGACCGCCGTACCACCGCCGCTGGTGCGGGTGATCGAGGTCGGCAGGGAGGACCTTCGTCTCGATGTGATCTCCCAGGGGACCGTGGCTCCGCTCGTCGAATCCGATCTGGTCGCCGAGGTCGGTGGCCGGCTCGACTGGGTCTCGCCCTCTTTCGCCGAGGGTGGCTTCTTCCGACGGGGTGAAACCCTTTTGCGCATCGATGACCGCGATTACGGCGTCGCACTCTCCCAGGCCGAAGCTCGAGTAGCCCAGGCGCGGGTGCGTCTGGAGCTGGAGCTCGCCGAGGCCGAGCTGGCGCGCCAGGAGTGGGAGGATCTGGGCGAAGGTGACCCCAGCTCGCTGGCACTGCGCGAGCCCCAACTGGCCGAGACCAGGGCCGCTCTCCAGGCCGCCGAAGGCACCCTGGAAAAGGCCCGGCTCGACCTCGAGCGCACCAAGATCGCGGCTCCATTCGACGGTCGGGTGATGAGCAAGCTGGCCGACCTGGGTCAGTTTGTCAGCCGGGGAACAAGATTGGGCACCGTCTACTCGACCGAGGCCGCCGAGCTGCGGCTGCCGGTCTCCCGGCAGGAGCTCGTCTTTCTCGACGTCGATCTGGGCATCAACGAAGAGAGCTCCTCCGCCGACGGACCCGCGGTCGAGCTGCGGGGAACGGTGGGTGGTCACACCTACGTCTGGAATGCACGTGTCGTCCGCGCCGGTGGTGCCTTCGACCCCCGCACCCGAATGCTTCCTCTCTTTGCGCGCGTCGAGGATCCCTTTGGTCGACTGGCTTCATCCACCGGACCGCCGCTGCCAATGGGTCTCTTTGTCGAAGCCGAGATCGCCGGCCGGCTCGCCGAGGACGTCATCGTGCTCCCCCGCTCGGCCGTTCGTGACGGCGACCAGGTGCTGGTGGTAGACGACGACAGTCGACTGCGGTTCCGCAGCATCGACATCCTCCGTACCCACCGAGACGAGGTGGTGGTGGAGGGTGGTCTCGAGTCGGGTGAGCTGGTTTGCGTCTCACCGCTCGAGTCGGTGGTCGACGGCATGGCCGTCCGTACCCTGCTCGAGACCGAGCCCGACGCCGGCCAGCCGGCACTGGAGGAGCGGTCGTGAAGGGCATCATCGCTTGGTTCGCGGACAACGGCGTCGCCGCCAACCTGATCATGATTCTGATCATCGTCGGGGGCGTGGTCACGCTGTTTGGGATCAAACAGGAAGTCTTTCCTGAATTCTCCGCCGATGTCATATCGGTGCGAGTGCTCTACCCCGGAGCTGCCCCCGAGGAGGTCGAAGAGGGGGTCGTTGTCCGCATCGAAGAGGCCATCCAGGATCTCGAGGGAATCGACAAGATCAGCTCGAACGCCGCCGAGAACATGGGCACCGTCCTGGTCGAGCTGATCCAGGGAACCAACACCCAGAAGATGCTCAATGACGTCAAGGCCCGCGTCGACGCCATCGACACCTTCCCTGTCGACAGCGAGGAGCCGGTCATCGAAGAGGCGATGATCCGCCGCCAGGTGCTGGAGATCGCGGTCTCCGGCGATGCCGACGAGCGGGCCCTCAAGGTCCTGGGCGAGCGGATCCGAGAGGATCTGGTGGCTCAGCCCGGCATCACCCAGGCGGAACTGGCGGCCGTGCGGCCTTACGAGATCTCGATCGAGGTCTCAGAGGAGGCCTTGAGACAGTACGGTCTGACCTTCGAACAGGTGGCCCGCGCCGTTCGGCAATCTTCCCTCGATCTGCCCGGCGGCAAGATCAAGACCGAGGGTGGGGAGATACTGCTGCGCACCAAGGCACAGGCCTACCGTGGCCGCGAATTCGAGGAGCTGCCGTTGCTGACCCTGGCCGACGGCACTCGTCTCGCCGTCGGTGATGTCGCCACAGTCGTCGACGGCTTTGCCGACACCGAGCGCTGGTCCCGCTTCAACGGCAAGCCGGCGGTGCTGATCCAGGTCTTCAGGGTGGGAAGCGAAGGAGCACTCGGAGTGGCGGGCGTGGTCAAGGACTACCTGGAGACGGCCCGCGACACCGTCCCCGAAGGCATCGAGCTCACCGTCTGGCAGGACCAGACCCGGATCCTCAAGAGCCGTCTGGATCTACTGCTCAAGAACGGGCGCAACGGTTTTATCCTGGTCGTCCTTGTCCTGGCTCTCTTTCTCAAGCTGCGACTCGCGGGTTGGGTCTCGCTCGGCATCCCCATCTCTTTTCTGGGGGCCATCGCCCTGATGCCGACCCTGGACGTGTCGGTCAACCTCGTCTCGCTTTTTGCCTTCATCATTGTTTTGGGCATCGTGGTGGATGACGCCATCATCGTGGGCGAGAACATTTACTCCCACTATCAACGCGGCCGTGAGGGACTGGCCGCCGCCGTCGATGGGGCCCAGGAGGTGGTCACACCGGTGGTCTTTGCGGTGCTCACCGGTGTCGCGGCCTTTGCACCGCTGCTGGCAGTGACAGGCAACATCGGCAAGATCATGCGGGTTATCCCGTTGATCGTGATCCCCACCCTGCTCTTCTCGCTGGTGGAATCACTGCTCGTGCTGCCCAATCACCTCTCGCATCTGCGACACGATCAGGACCATGTGGCCCGTACTCGTATCGGTCGCCTCTGGATGAGGCTCCAAGAGGCCTTCTCCGATGGGCTCCAGGTGGTCATCGAGCGCTCCTACCAACCCAGTCTGAGCAGGGCTATCGAGTGGCGCTATCTCACCCTGGCGGCCATGCTGGCTCTCCTCATCATCACCTTTGGCGTCCTGCGGGGCGGTTGGATCAAGTTCAACTTCATGCCGGTGATCGAGGCCGACAACAGCGCCTCCTACCTCACCATGCCACAAGGGACACCGGTCTCCGTCACCGCGCGCATGGTGCGCAACATCGAATCAGCGGCCCTGGAGCTGGCCGCCGAGCTCGAGCAGGAGAACGGCGGCCAGCCCATCCGCCGGGTCATGACCACGATCGGTGACCAGCCTTTTCGCACCGCCGCCGGACCCGCGGCCCTCAACGTGGGCGCCGACTTTTCCGCCACCCACCTGGGTGAGGTCAATCTCGAGCTGGCGCCCTCCGAAGAGCGGGATATCACCAGCACCGAGGTCGCTGATCGCTGGCGGGAGAAGGTCGGAGCCATACCCGACGCCGTCGAGCTCACCTTTACCTCTTCGCTCTTCTCCAGCGGTGAGGCCATAAACGTCGAGCTCTCCGGACCCCGGGTCGAGCGTCTGCGCGAGTTTGCCACCCGGCTAAAGGAAGAGCTTCGCTCCTACCCCGGGGTACGGGATATCACCGACTCTTTTCGTGCCGGCAAGCGGGAGCTGGAGCTGGTCATCACCCCCGAAGCGGAGGCCGCCGGTCTGACCCAGGCAGATCTCGCCCGCCAGGTGCGGCAGGCGTTCTACGGCGAGGAGGTACAGCGCATCCAGCGTGGCCGGGACGATGTCAAGGTCATGGTGCGCTATCCCGAGTCCCGGCGTCTGTCGCTGGGCGACGTCGAGGACTTGAGAATCCGCACCCCGAGCGGCACCGAGGTGCCCTTTACCACCGCCGCTGACGCGAAACTGTCTCGTGGGCCGGCGACCATCCGCCGCACCAACCGGAGGCGGGTGGTCAACGTGACGGCCGATGTCAATCAGGCCGTGGCCAACGCCAACGACATCATCGCCGATCTGGAGGCGGAGGTCCTGCCCCGGCTACTCGCCGACTATCCGGAGATTCGCTATTCGCTCGAAGGGGAGCAGCAACAGCAGCGCGAGACCCTGACCGGGCTGGCCCGTGGGTTTGTCATCGCCCTGCTGGTGATCTACGCGCTGCTGGCCATCCCGTTCAAGTCCTACTTCCAGCCGCTGATCGTCATGAGCGCTATCCCCTTTGGTCTCATCGGTGCGGTGTGGGGGCATGTCGTTCTCGGCATGGATCTGGCGATCCTGTCGATGTTCGGCATCGTCGCTCTCACCGGCGTGGTGGTCAACGACAGCCTGGTGATGGTCGACTTCATCAACCGTTCTTTTCGGCAAGGTGTGCCGTTGACCGAGGCCATCCGGACGGCCGGGAGCTCCCGCTTCCGCCCCATCCTGCTCACCTCGCTGACCACGTTCGCCGGGTTGACACCTTTGCTGCTGGAAAGGAGCATGCAGGCCAGATTCCTCATCCCGATGGCTGTCTCCCTGGCCTTTGGCGTGCTGTTCGCCACCTTCATCACCCTCATCCTGGTGCCCTCCCTCTACGCCATCCAAGAGGACATCCGAGGCGCCTCCCGTCGTCTCTGGCGATCGCTCAAAGGTGAGTCCCCAGACCCAGCCTCCCTCACCCCAGAAGGTTCAGGCGACTAGTGACTAACGACTAAAGACCAAGAACCGGGCGGGCGGGGGGAATGCTATGCTCCGCTGACACGATGTTCGAGAGTGTCGAGCCGGCGCCCCCCGATCCCATCTTTGGGCTCAACGAAGCCTTCAAGGAGGACCCCAACCCGGTCAAGGTCAACCTGACCGCCGGCATCTATCTCGACGAGGAGGGACGGACCCCGGTCTTCGCCGCCGTCAAGACGGCCGAGCGCCGGATCCTGGAAGAGGAGTCGACCAAGAGCTATCTCGGTATCCCGGGGTCGACCGACTACGTGACCCAGGTCCAGCGGTTGGCACTTGGCCGGGACCATCCGGCTCTGGCCGAGGCCCGTGTCACCGGCGCCCACACCCCGGGCGGCACCGGTGCCCTGCGGGTGGCGGGCGACTTCATCAGATCGATTCATCCGGACGCCACCGTCTGGCTCACCAACCCGACCTGGGTCAATCACGGGCCGATCTTTCTGGCCGCCGGGCTCGAGGTCCGGAGCTTCCCCTACTTCGATCGGGACAAACACGTTCTCTCCTACGAGGAGATGTTGACGGCACTGACTGAGATCAGCGCCGGTGACGTGGTCGTCCTCCAGGGCTGCTGTCACAACCCGAGCGGCACCGACCCCTCGACCGAGCAGTGGCGCGAGATCGGAGAACTCCTGGCCAACCGGGGCGCGCTGCCACTTCTCGACACCGCCTACCAGGGGTTTGGCGACAGCGTGGAAGAGGATGCACAGGGCCAGCGAATCCTGTCCGAGATCGTCCCCGAGATTCTCATCTGCAACAGCTTCTCCAAGAACTTCGGTCTCTACAACGAGCGGGTCGGCGCCCTCATCCTGGTGACCACCAGCTCATCCGCGGCGCAGGCGGCCCTCAGCCATCTCAAGCGTTGTATCCGGGCCAATTACTCCAACCCACCCGCCCACGGCAGCAAGATCGTCACCACCGTGCTCGAGGACGAGGCGCTGCGGCAGAGTTGGAGCGAGGAGCTGGGACGGATGCGCCATCGGATCCGCGCCGCACGAGAGCAGTTCGTCGAGGCCCTCGACGAGCGCGGAGTCCATCTGGCACCGGGCGGTAACACCTTCATCACCCGCCAAAGGGGGATGTTCTCGTTCTCCGGCCTGTCGGTCGACCAGGTACTCGAGCTCAAAGAGAAACACTCTGTCTATATCGTGGCGTCCGGCCGGATCAGCATCGCCGGAATGACCCCCGGCAACATCGATCGCGTTTGCGACGCCATCGCCGCGCTCGGTTGACACCTGCTCGGCGCCCAACCACGTCATGCCCCTCTCCTGTCAGCGTCACCTCTTCGACATACCGGAAGACATCGCCTATCTCAACTGCTCCTACTTCGGACCTTTGTCGAAGCCGGTCACCGAAGCTGCGCGGACAGCGCTCGAGCATAGAGCCCAGCCCTGGCAGATCTCGACCGAGGACTTCTTCGAGCCGGTAGAAGAGGCCCGCCGGCTGTTTGCGCGCGTGGTGGGCGGGGACGCCGAAGGGGTGTCGCTGGTGCCGTCGGTCAGCTATGGCATGGCTCTGGCGGCAAAGAACCTGAAGCTCGAGCAGGGCCAGGAGATCGTGGTCCTGGCCGAGCAGTTCCCCTCCAATGTCTATGCCTGGCGGGACCTTGCCGGGCGCAATGGTGGGCGGCTGCGAACGGTCGAGCGACCCGATCAGGGAGACTGGACCGCATCGGTTCTGGCCGCGATCGGTGAGCAGACGGCCATCGTTGCGACTCCCCACTGTCACTGGACCGACGGTGGTCTCATCGACCTGCCTCGTGTGGGCGAGCAAGCTCGTCGGGTGGGTGCCGCGCTGGTGGTGGATGGCTGCCAGTCGGTCGGAGCTTTGCCGTTCGGGATCGACGAGATCCAGCCCGACTTTGTCGTCACCGCCTCCTACAAGTGGCTGCTCGGCCCCTACACCCTGGGTTTCATGTGGATGGCGCCCAAACATCGACTGGGGATGCCGCTCGAGCACAACTGGATAATCCGCGCCAACCGCCGTGAATTCGCCGCCCTGGTCAACTACACCGACGAGCCTGCAACCGGCGCCAGACGGTTCGACATGGGAGAGGTGAGCAACTTCACCTCGATGCCGGTCGCCATCGCGGCCCTCGAGCAGACTCTGGGTTGGGGGGTGGAAGAGATCCAGGCCTACCTCCGCGGGCTCACCGACCTGATCGCCGACGGCGCCGAGAAGATCGGTCTTCGTGTCGCCCCACGCGAGCTGCGAGCCGGACACATGATCGGTCTGCGCCTGGCCGGGCGCGACCCCCAGGAGGCGGCGGCGGCCCTGGCTCGAGCCCGGGTCCACGTCAGCGTCAGAGGCGACTCGGTACGGGTGTCGCCCCATGTCTACAACGACGAGGGGGACGTGGCCCGTCTCCTCGAAGTCTTCACTCAGACGGTATAGCGAGGTACTCCATGGCAGGTCGTCACCAACTTCTCCGCATGCTGGGGATTCTGCTCTGCGCTCTGCTCGTCACGGCCGACTCCGCGCCCGCCGAGGACGGACTGGCCGCTGCCCGCTCCTTTCGGCAGGCCAACGAGGCGTCGATTCTGGGCGCCTTCGCCGAGCTGCTGTCGATCCCCAACGTCGCCAGCGACAGCGAGAACATCGTTCGCAATGCCGAGCTCATCCGCGGCCGGCTGGAGGAGAGAGGTGTCGCTGCCGAGCTCTGGACGCTCAACGGTGCGCCACCGGTGGTCTTTGGCGCGCTCGACGTAACGGATGCCGAGCGCACTCTAGGTTTCTATGTCCACTACGACGGTCAGCCGGTCGATCTCGACCAATGGGACCAGCCACCCTGGTCACCCACCCTCTACACCGGCGCCATCGAGGAGGGTGGCCGACCCCGTCCCTGGCCCCAGCCCGGTGAGGCCGTCGACCCCGAGTGGCGTATCTACGGCCGCTCCAGCGGCGACGACAAAGCGCCGCTCGCCGCCATCTTTGCCGCCCTCGATGCCCTCGAGGCTGCGGGCATCGAGCCGAGCTCCAACCTGCGGTTCCTCTTCGAGGGCGAGGAAGAGGCGGGCTCCGAACACCTGGAGGAGTATCTGCGGCAGCACCGCGAGGACCTGGAGGTCGACGTCTGGCTCATCTGTGACGGCCCGGTCCACCAGAGCCGGCGACCCCAGCTGGTGTTCGGCGTGCGCGGCTACACCGGGCTCGATATCACCGTCTATGGCGCCACCCGCTATCTCCACAGCGGGCACTACGGCAATTGGGCCCCAAATCCGGCACACCTGCTGGCAAGACTGCTGGCCGGAATGAAGGACGACGACGGCAACGTTCTGGTGGAGGGCTTCTACCAGGACACCGCACCGATCGGCGAGGCCGAGCGGGCGGCGATGGCGACACTGCCCGACTTCGATGACGACCTGCGTCGGGAGCTGGGCCTTGCCGCGACCGAGGCCGACAACGCGCTGCTGGCCGAGAGGTTGCTCATTCCATCTCTAAACATCCGAGGTCTGGAGAGCGGGGCCGTCGGCGCCGAGGCTCGCAACGTCATCCCCACCGAAGCCACCGCCAGCATCGATATCCGTTTGGCAAAGGGAGACGACCCGGTAAAGATGCTCGACCGGGTCGAAGAGCACATCCGCCGCCAGGGTTACCACATCGTCCGCGACGAGCCGGATCCCGCGGTTCGCCTGGAGTATCCCAAGATCGCCAGGGTGAGCCGCCGCGAGGGTTATCCGGCAGCGCGAACCGGGATGGACTTGGCCGTAGTCGGCGACATCATCGGCGCCGCCGGGCGGGCGGCGGACGGACCGCTCGTGCTGCCGCCAACGATGGGTGGATCACTGCCTCTCTATCTGTTTACCGAGCTGCTCGCCGCCCCGGTGGTCATCGTCCCCATCGCCAATCACGACGACAACCAGCACGCACCCAACGAGAACCTGCGATTGGCCAACCTCTGGTATGGAATCGACCTGATGGCGGCGCTGCTCACCCTGCCCTAGCTTTCTCCACCGACGACTGCCGACCAGTCAGCATGAACGATCGACGTTACGACCTGGCCATTATCGGTGGCGGTATCGTCGGGGTCGCAACCGCCAGCAGTCTGGTTGCCCGACCCGGGCTCTCGGTCATCCTCCTCGAGGCCGAGCCGGAGCTCGCCCGCCATCAGAGTGGGCACAACAGCGGCGTGATTCATGCCGGTCTCTACTATCGACCCGGCTCCTTCAAGGCCCGTCTTTGCACCCAAGGTCGTGACGAGCTCTACCGGTTCTGCCGGGAGCAGGAGATCCCCCACCGGCGCTGCGGCAAGCTGGTGCTGGCCACCGACGAGAACGAACTGCCGGCGCTCGAGGAGCTGGAAAGTCGGGCCCGTGACAACGGGCTCGACGGTGTCGTTCGTCTCGACGCCGAAGGCATCCGAGAGCGCGAGCCAAATGCAGATGGTGTGGCGGCGCTATGGGTGCCCCAGACCGGGGTCGTGGACTTTGCCAGGGTGACCAGAGCCCTGGCGCGCCAACTCGAGAGCGCCGGCGCCGAGGTGCGGACCGACTCGCGGGTGGTCGGTATCCGCCGCCATCCCCGTGAGCTGACCCTCGAGACCGCATCCGGCGCCGTCCGCTGCTCCTACCTGGTGAACTGCGCCGGTCTCCAGTCGGACCGCATCGCCAGGCTCTCGGGCTTCCGGCCCGACGTGCGGCTCGTCCCCTTCCGCGGTGAGTACTACCAACTGGTCCCCGAACGCAGGGAGCTGGTAAGAGGCCTCATCTATCCGGTGCCGGATCCGCGCTTTCCCTCACTTCACCCGCACCATCGACGACGAGGTCGAGGCCGGACCCAACGCGGTCCTGGCGCTGCACCGTGAGGGCTACTCCAGGATGAGCATTTCACTGCGCGACACGGGAGAGGTGCTCACCTACCCCGGGTTCTGGCGGCTGGCCCGCAGCTACTGGCAGACCGGGTTCTCCGAGATGCACCGGTCGCTGTCCACCAACGCCTTTGTCGCCGGGCTGCAGCGTCTGGTCCCGGCCGTCACAACTCGCGATGTGCAACCGGCCGGCGCCGGGGTTCGCGCCCAGGCGGTCGATCGCCGGGGCCGGTTGCTCAAGGACTTCAGCATCCTCGAGGACGAGCGCACCATCCAGGTGCTCAACGCTCCCTCCCCTGCCGCTACCGCCGCCCTGGCCATCGGCCGTCATATCGCCTCGGTAGCCGCCGAGAACTTCGACCTGCCCGGGTAGCAACAGGCACCCAGCCGCGGGTCCACCCCCTCCCCCGGCGAGCGGCGTTTTTGGGGCCGATGGCGCAGTTGTTACTGAAGGAAACCGATTTGACTTGTCTGTGAACTGCGCCACAACCGGCGATGACCACTCAAATATCTCTGTGACAACCACTTACGCATATTTCCAGATTTTGGTATGCATATTGCTCTATACCTTTTGCCTCGGATAAGGAGTGACGCATGACACACGGACCGAAGCGTCCGGGAGGATTCACTCTCCTGGAGATCATGGTGGTAGTGGCGGTGGTGGGCATCGTGGCCCTGATGGGTCTACCGGCGTTGCAGAACATGATTTTGCGCTCCAAGCACGAGGGAGCGGCCCGCCGGATCTCGATGTTGATTCACCAGGCCAAGATGGAGGCGGTCAA
>SBFI01000002.1 GCA_006227875.1 Acidobacteriota bacterium | reverse complement strand
CGCCTCTCGAAAGTCACGCCGTCTATCTGACCGGCTGGGCGGCTCACCAGCTCGAGCATCCCTGCCAGATCATCTCCCAGCCCCCCTTTCAAGGCCCCTCGGGAAGAGCATTTCCGTTGGTCAAGGTGGGGCCGGCGGTGGCCAGCCCCACGCCGTGGCGGAATCCCGAGCTGCTGGGAAGACAGCTGAAGCGGATCAACCGCCCCCGGCTTTCCGAAGTGATGCGAGAACTGCTGGGGAATGCAGCATTGCGCATTCGGGGCCCGGTTGGTGCCGGCAAGACACGACTCGTGTGGGACGCCGTACAGCGCTCGGGCGCCCCGATTCTCTGGTTGAGAGTTCAGTCACCAAGGCGGCGAGATCTACCTCTGGGTCTCCAGGTCGCGCAGCAGCTGCTCAGCCCCCCATCTCGCTCCGCCGACGATCCCCTCCATCCACGGATCCAGGAACGGGAGCAGAGGGAAGAGCTTCGGAGGCGTTTGAAGGTCCACCTGGGCGCGGACATGCGGCCGGAAGAGACGGAGCTCGCCCAGTGGGTGCTCGTGGCTCTCGACCGGCTCATCTCCGTCACCGGCGAGCCGGCCTGGGTGGTCTGCGACGATCTCGAGCAGATCGACGTCGGCGATCTGGAATTCCTCTCCCAGATCCTCGAATCCCCCAGGCTTGGAGAGACTTTTCGGCTGATCCTCTCTGGGCGGGGTGGTGTCGCGCTGCCCGCCGAGATCGAAGGACTGCCGACTCTCGAGGTCGGACACTTCGAGGAGCGGGAGATGGCGGAGTGCGCGTCACAACTCTTTGCCGGCCTCTCGCTCCCCATCTCGGTCCAGAGCCGCCTTCTACAGGCCGCCGCGGGAAATCCGTTTGCGCTGGAAGAGGGCATGGTTGCCCTGATCCGCGAGAAGAGCATGCGTCGAATCTACGGCAGCTTCTTCTTCAGCGGTGACGAGGATGCGGACTACAGTCCCTCTCTGCGCCTTGTCTGTCATCTCCAGGCAGAGGCCAGTCGTCTGGGCGGGCCCATTCCCTACTACATACTGTCCCACTTGAAGATGGGGGCGCCTGCCGGTCCGGTGGGAGCGGCCGCCTCGGCTCTCTCCTCGTGGTCCAACCTCGACTGGGAGGTCGCCGGTCTGGATTCGGGCCTCTTGAGACGCGCAGAATCCCCCTGGGGCCCGGGTCTCACCATCTCCTGCCCGGCGAAAATGCTCTGGCCCTCTCCTACGCGATCGCACCCGAATCCGAGTCGATCACCCTCCAGGCCGTGGGCGAGTCTCTTGCCGAACACAACGACAGCGGCGAGGCCAGCTGGGAGGCCTACCACCTGCTCGAGGGGACCCCACTCGCGGTCGACTGTCTGTTGAAGGTCACCGAATCTTCATTTGTGGCCCAGATACCACGCAGGAAGCTGCTGGCGGCCTTGACCAAGGAGATGCGACTGCACCGAGACAGAGACGGCGATCCGGAGACCGAGTTGGAGTTGCTGTGGCGGATCCTTCCCCTCGCTCGCCGTCTGGGCCAGGTCCAGAATCACGCCGAGGATCTGGCACGTGGACTCGAGCTGGCCACCGACCAGCCCAGCCGGATGCTGGCCCTGGCCGGGACAAAGGCCGAGCTGGACCAGGAGGCGGGACGGTTCCGCGAAGCCGAGGCCACCATGCAGAGTGCTCTGAAGCTGGCTCGTGACACCGACCACCGACGACAAGCACTGCTGCTGATCCAGCTCGGGCGACTCTTTATGCGTGAACAGAGGTATGACGAGGCCACCGAGCTGTTCACCAATCTCGGCAAAGCGCTGGAAAAGCAGGGCTCGGCAGCCCTCGAGGCGACCTGCGACTACTTCCTGGGAAATATCGCCTTTCACGAAAAACGACTCGAGGAAGCGCTCGAGCATCACCGGACAGGTCTGAAGAAACGCCGCGAGCAGCATCTTCTTCGCCCCATCGGCAGCTCGCTGTCGGCTCTCGGCGCGGTCTGTGTGGCCATGGGCAACTACCCGCAGGCGCTCGCCGCCTTCCAGGAGGCGCACGAGATTCTGGTGGAGCACGGTAAGAAGGCCGATGTGAGCTACACGCTCAGGGGTCTGGCCAGCGCCTACACCCGACTTGGGGACTACGCGTCTGCATCGCATCCAATCCGTGCGGCTCTGCGCATCCGCGCCGGCAAGGATGACGTCGCCGGCGAGGCCATCGCCCGCCTCGAGGTGGCTGAGAATTACCTGCTACTGGGTCAGCCGGGTGCCGCCCTGGAGGACGCGCGTAAGGCTCACTTTCAGCTCACCTTGTTGTCCCTCGAGCCCCATCTGGCCAACGCCGAACAGCTCCTCGGACGCATCTGTCTCGCCCAACGCCAGTACGAGGAGGCCGAAGCCCACCTGCGTGTGGCTCTGGAGAAGCACAAAGAACAGGGCGATCACCTAGCCTCCGGGTTCGATCGAGCCTGGCTGCTGGAGATGGCGTTGCTGGAGAAGAACGACGAGGGTATCCGCCGACAGGCCATCGGTCTGCGTGAGCTGGTGGCCAATTTCGACCAGACCGACCGCTCCGAGCAGCTCGATTATCGTCTCTATCTCGGTCTCGATTGGCTCAACAAGAGGGGACACAACGTCGGTGACCCGGTGAGTTACCTGGAGCGTGCCTACAGGGAGCTACTCCGCAAGGCCTCCCATCTCCGACCCGACCAGCGTCACCAGTTCGTCTACCAGAACGAAGAGAATCAGGCGATCGTCGACGCCGCCGCC
>SBFI01000261.1 GCA_006227875.1 Acidobacteriota bacterium | reverse complement strand
CGGGGGGCCCGGTGAGCTGCAGCTCTTCCCGGCTCGAGTCCCGAGGTCCTTCAGCAGGATGCGCCCGTGACCAGCAGCTCGGCCGGATATCTTGCAGGAGACGAGGCGACAGGGGCGCCCGGCAAGGTCCGGGGGACCGCGTGTCACACAGCCCCTCCAGGCTGCTAGAATCGGGTCTATTCAGAGAGGAGAGAATGATGGAAGGTCTGCGTCGATCAGCAGTACTGGCCGTGGTATTTGTGTTTTTACTGGCTGGCGTCGGTAGCCAAGGTGTCAGCGCCCTGCCTACGGTGACGATTATGGAGGTCCAGGGCGACGGACTGTATTCGCCGTATGCAGGGCAGACCGTCAGCACCATGGGCGTGGTGACGGCCGTATCCGACAATGGTCGTGACATGTGGATCCAGGATGTTGCGGGTGACGGTGATCCGGCGACTTCCGACGGCATCTTTGTCGACGACCGCGATCGACTCCCCGATCCCAAGCCGGTGGTCGGCGACCTGGTCAGCGTCACCGCCGACGTCCAGGATCAACAATTCGGCACCCAGTTGCCGCGAACGATCCTCAACAACCCGGACGACAACCCGTTCAGCATCATCTCCAGCGGCAACTCGCTGCCGGCGCCGGTTAGCCTGGGCACCCTGCCCGACTTCTCGATCACCGAGGGCATCGACTTCTGGGCGTCACTGGAAGGCATGCTGGTCGATGTCGATAATGCGCCGGTCGTGGGGGCTACATCGAGGTTCGGCGAGTTCGTCATGCTGACCAAAGATAACGCCGTACCGAGTTCCGGCTTCTTTCCGCAAACCCAACAGATCTTGGTGACCGATTATGGGAGCGAAGTCGTCGACTACAACCCGGAGCGCGTCATGGTCGATGATCAGACCCTGGCGGACGCCATCGTGGTGCGGCCGGGTGATCGGGTGCGCAGTCTGGTCGGTGTGCTCGACTATACCTTTGGCAACTACAAGATCCAGCCGACCGACTACGACGTCAAGAGCCACAAGTTGCCGAGCATACCGGCCAGCACACGATCTGGTGGATTCGGCAACACCGTCATCACGACCTACAACGTCGAGAATCTGTTCGACCTGATCTTGAACACCCCTGAAACAGTCGACGCTTTTGGCGAGGTTGGCTACGACCCCGGCAGCAGCTGGGGACCTCCGTCCACGAGAGACAATACCCTCCGTCGCAAACCGGACGTCTGCACAGGCCGTACCGCTCAGTTCGATCCCTTCGACCCTTCGGTGGAGTGGGACGGTTTTGGCAACAACAACTTCGACGATCTTGGCCAGCACACCTCCAACTGTAATCCTGCTTCGAGTATTTTCATCTCCGAGTATGGCGAAGGTAGCTTTTTCAACAAGGTCGTGGAGATCTACAACGGCACCGGCGACACTGTAAACCTCTCAGCGGATGGCTACGCCATCGATATCTACTTCAACGGCAACACATCCGTCGGGCGGACCATCCAGTTGGCGGGGACTCTTGCGGACGGTGATGTCTTCGTGGTCTCTCACCCAGATGCCGACGGAGCCATCCTCGCGGTTGCCGATCAGACCTCGTCCGGCGTGCTGTTCAACGGCGACGATGCCGTCGTGTTGCGCAAGGGCGGCAAAGACGACGGCGGCAGCACGCCAGAGCCGGAGGAGCTGGAGATCCAGCTCACCAAGCTCGCCATGGCGATCGAGCTCGAGCTCGATCTGCCCGAGATCATCGTCGTGCAGGAGATCGAAAACCAGGAGATCGCTCAGGTCCTGGCCGACATAGTGAACTCCATGACCGGTACCGCCTATGTGGCCACCTCCTTCGAGACCAGCGACGGCCGTGGTATAGAGCCCGGTTTCTTGTGGGACGAGGATCGCGTCGATCTGTTGGAGGCCTTCCAGCTGACGGACGAGATCGTGGACGGTGTCTCAGAGGCCTTTGGCGCCGACAGCGCCAGCCCCGGTCGGGAGCCGATCGTGGGCCTCTTCGATATCAACGGCAATGTCGTGACGATCGTGGGCAACCACTTCAAGAGCAAGGGCGGAGACGATCCGATCTTTGGGGTCAACCAACCCTTCACCAGGATCACCGAGGTGCAGCGCAAGCTGCAGGCCCAGGTGGTGCGCGACTTCGTCAATCTGATCTTCGACGAGGACGAGGATGCGATGGTCATGGTGACCGGCGACTTCAACGATTTCGCTTTTAGCGAGCCCGGAGAGGGTCCGGACAATCCGATCGCCATCATGGAAGGCAGCGGAGACGAGGTGCCGCTCTACAACCTGGTGGCGGAGGAGAAGGAAGCCGAGCGCTTCACCTTTGTCTTCGACGGCAACAGCCAGGTCCTCGATCACATGCTGATCAGCCCGGCTTTGCTCGAGACCTTTGTCGCCGCGGACATGCTGCACTTCGACGCCGGCTTTCCCAGCGATCTGGGCAGTGATCCCACAACCCCGCTGAGGGCCTCGGATCACGATCCCTTGGAGGGTCGCTTCAAGATTCAGCTGAACAACTAGAGACGTTCGTTCAGCGGCTCGTTGTCTTTTCCACGAACTCGATCCCCAGGGTTTCGAGCTCGGTGAGGATGGGTTCGTAGATCTCGGGCTCGACGGGGATCTTGACGCCCTTCGCGGCGATCCTCCCTTGCACCATGAGCTTGGCCGCCATGGCCGCCGGCAGCGACACGGTGCGGGACATGGAGGAATCGCCGTGGGGCACCCCGAAGTCGAAGAGAGTCGAGGTGCGGAGCTCCTTCCTGCCGTCGACCTCGATATCGAACTCGTGGTGCTGGACCACCATGTCCTTCTCCCCCTCCTTGTAGGCCATCTGATCCACCATCAGCGAGCCCAGCTGCTCGATGGGCTTGAGTGGGCTGTCGGGGTCGAGCGGCCGATCGGTAAGGAGACCGAGCCACTCGAATCTCTTCATGGTTTCGGAGTCGGCGGCGATGCCAAGCGAGTCGGCCAGCTCGGCCTCGAGGTCTTCGCCCGGCACGCCGGCGAGCCCGGCGATGAGGTCGCGGTAGGTCTTGCCGCTCATCTCCTCGTGGACCTCGTCGGTCAGGTACCCGATCTTCACCAGGTTCCGCATCATGACGCTCCAGCCGGGGTAACGCAGGGTCCCCCTGAACATGGTGGTGGCGTCGTCGAGGCCGTAGAGCTCCTGATAGGGCATCGAGTCCCGGTTGGGATAGGCCTCCAGCTCGAGATCGCCGATCGTCATCTCCCAATGATGGTCGAACAGCTCTTCGCCCGGGATGTCGACGAGCTTGCCGTCCTCCAGGTACTTCGCCGCGTTGCGCCCGGCGAGCAGGACCCCCGAGGGGCTCCAGGAGAACTTGTAACCCAGGGGGTTGTCGTTGTGCTCGGGTGCTGGCAGGCCGCCGCAGTAGGAGCGAAAACCGGTCACCTTGCCGCCTTGCTTTCTCACCTCGTCGATGATCTTCATCGCCGCCATGTGGTCGATACCCGGGTCGAGTCCACATTCGTTGAGGAAGAGCAGACCGGCGCGCTCGACCTCGTCGGACATCGCCTGCAGGGCCGGCTGGACATAGGAGGTGTTGATCAGGTCCTTGCCGTATTCGAGACAGTGTCTGGCCACCTGTTCGTGGTGGATATAGGGGAGCAGACTGATGGTCAGATCGTGCTCGGCGACGAGCTTGCGCAGGGCCTCGTCGTCCTTGACGTCGAGTGGGATGGCGGTTCCATCGGGGTGGCCGTCGATCAACTTCTCGGCCTTGGAGACCGTCCGGCTAGCGACCGTCACCTCGATCTCCGGAACCTCCAACAGATGGCGGACCAGCGGTCTGGCCACCAGACCGGCACCGAGAACAAGCACCTTCTTCATTGCAAACCCTCCTCAAGCAGGAATCGTTGTGTTTTCTTTGCGCTCTTGCTACTTCACATCGCCGGCGACGAGATGCTCCTCGAGATACCGGTAGTCGGGGGTAAGCCGGCCCCGCCAGACGATCACGGCGCGCTCGAGCTCGGGGGGAAGACCCGACTCCTCGAGCTCCCCATCCCAGCTTGCCGCCGCCAGTTCGGGCACCAGACCGGACAACGCGTTGCCAAAGAACGTCGAAGACTCACGTGCCAGCGCCGCGGGCAGGTTGTCCACGGCGAGAATCGTCAGGCCCCGACCCTGGTAGCCGAATTCGTGGCTGCCGCTCACCGGGTCGTAGATATAGACCGGGTTGCCGAGAGTCGTGGCCTCCACGGTGCACTGGATGCTTCCGCCCACGTCGCAAGAGATGTCACCGATCACCTTCAGTCTTGGGCTGGTGGTCTCGGCAAACCGCTCCCTGCACCAGTCGAGAGTCACGAGCCGCGGGTAGCGCTCGGTCCAGAAGATGCAATTGACCAGAACGTCGAGATGGGGCAGGTACTTTTCGAAAGTGCCCCGGTAGCGCTCCGGATGGTCGTAGTACTCCTGGAGCTCGAACTCCTGACCCTCGGCCGGCTCCACCATGTGCGACTCTTTGAAGACCACCTTGTAGAGCTGGTGGGGTGAGAGGTCGGAGCGCCCGGCCAGCGTCTCGAGCTCCTCGGG
>SBFI01000257.1 GCA_006227875.1 Acidobacteriota bacterium | reverse complement strand
CAGCACGGCGAGCATGGTGCGCTCAGGGGAGCGCATGGCGGTTGCCGGAACCTCTTCGGCTGCCGGGACCGGCGCCTCGCGGCCGCGGAGCATCCACAGTCCACCGACCAGTGACAGGACCGCCACTGCCCCCAGAGCTGCCGGCCACCATCTTCGCTTTGGGTCGGCCGCCGGACTGACGGTGCTGACGGAGCTCGACGGCAGGTCTCCCGATTCGACCTCTCGGCGCAGCCCTTTGAGCTCGTTGTGGACATCGCGGGCGCTCTGAAACCGGTCTTTGGGGTTCTTTTCCAGACAGTGGCGGATGATCCGGCCCAGGTGCCGCGGTAGGTCTTCTTTGAGCTCGGTGACCGACTCCGGCGAGTCACGCAGGATCGAGGAGATGAGGTCGGCTGAGGTCTCGCCTTGGAAGGGCCGTCCGCCGGTGGCCATCTCGTGGAGGACGATGCCGAGCGAGAAGATGTCTGACCGGTGATCGACCGGTTTGCCCTGGACCTGCTCGGGTGACATGTAGGGTGCGGTGCCCACCGCCATGCCCTCTTCGGTGATGGCCTCGGTTGCCAGCCGCGTGGCCTCGTCGGTGATATCGGTGTCGCGCAGCTTGGCGAGCCCGAAATCCAGCACCTTTACCCGTCCTTCGTCGGTGACCATGATGTTGCCCGGCTTGACGTCGCGGTGGACGATGTCCTTGTCGTGGGCGGCGGCCAGCGCATCGGCAATGGGAATCGCCAGTTCGAAGAAGCGGTCGAGGTCGAACCCACGCTTTGGGGTCAGGGTGCCGAGGGTATCTCCCTCCACCAGCTCCATTGTGAGGAAATGGACGGTTTCGGCCTGTTCGACCGAGTAGATGGTGACGATGTTGGGGTGGTTGAGGGCGGCCACCGCCCGCGCCTCGCGCTTGAACCGCTCGAGGCGCTCGGGATCCGCGGCCATCTCCGCCGGCAGCACTTTGAGTGCTACCTTGCGCTGCAGCTCGGTATCCTCAGCCAGGTAAACCTCGCCCATTCCGCCGGCACCCAGCTTCTCGACAACACGGTAGTGGGAGATGGTCTGGCCGATCATGTTACAGCTCAGCACGAAGCGGGCACTGGCCAGCGCGAGATGTTCATGCTTCGCCAGGAACGCTGGGATTCTACCGCGCCTGCGCTCGCAGATCCGCTAGTCGGCTCGGGCGAGGTGAAAGATCATGCCGCCGGACTTCTTGCCGCCGGCGTAGGATTCCCAGATGCTCTCGAGCTTATTCGGGTCGCCCAGCTTGATCTTGGCGGAGTGGATGTGCGAATCCGCTGCGGGATCGAGATTGGTGCCACCGGTGAAGTCGAATACCAGCTTCTCGACGGTGCTTTTTTCGCGGTCCAGCTTCATGCTCGGCTGATTACCGCCCGCACAGTAGTGGGTGAGCACCAGATCCTCGCCGTCGAGGTGATACATGTTGATCATCTCGTGCTCGGTTCCCGGTCCCATGGTCTCCATCACCACCGTCCCGGCCGCCGAGACGCGAAATTCGTGGATCACCTCGTCTATCTTTTCGGCTTCGGCCTCGGCCTCCACACCCTCGCCCTCGGGCTTGCCGCGCCAGGTGCCTTCGAGAGACTTGAGCTCGTCGAAGGCCGTCTGAGCGTCTATGCCCCCGGCATGACCGGGTGAGGACGCCGCCAGAAGGACAACACAGACCAGAGCTGTTTGCAGTAGTGCTCGCACGACTACCTCCTTCATTGTTGGTTCGGCATGACTAGTCGGGCTGGCCGAGGGTGAAGAGAAATTGGTCGGCTCCTTCGGCGGCGATCCGCCGGCTTATCTCATCGACCAGTAGTCGGCGTCGTTGCAGCAGCTCCGGCATATAGCCACGCACATAGGGCCCCACCACCTCCTCGATGGTGCCGTCCGGGAGGCTTTGGAGCTGTTGCCAGATATCCCGGTCGAAACCGGTGATGGCCTCCGGCTCTCGTAGCTCGTGCTGACCGGCAAAGCTACGCGTGTGATCGATGAACCAGACCTTGTCGTGGTCGTCGATCAGGATGTTGCCGGGGTTGCGATCGGTGTTGGCGATCAAGTTATCGAACACCTTCATGACCTGGCGCTGCTGCTCGACCCACTCCTCGCTGAAGGGGTTCTCGTCCTGTTTCAGAATAGAGCGCAAGGTGCGGGCGTTCTCTATCCAGATCTGAATCGAGCCGCCTTTGCGCCGAACGACCGCCGGCACATTATCGAAGCCGAGGAGCCGGCTGAGCTCGTAGGCGGCTACCTCGGACAAGTAGGAGTCGACAAAGCCGGTGTCACCGGAGGCCACAACCTTGTAGCCGGTGCGCAGGACCGCGTTGCAGCGAACGCCATCTTTCTCCAGCACGATCTTGCGCTTCGACTTGTTGGTGCCCTCACCGAGCTTCTCTTTGGAGACTATCTTGGCCGTCCGCAGGAACTCGAGCACCTCCTCCTCGGTGTCGACCGGAAGGGGCTTCCCGTTGGCGTCCAGATAGGGGACTGCCGCCAGAGCTGCGGTCGAGCCGGTTGCCAGGACCGCCATCAAGATCATCAGGGTCAATCGCTGCCGGAATCGAAAGCGGGAATCGGGGTGGGCAGCCCACATCATGCTGCTCCTTTCGCAGTTGGTGTTGAGCAGATGATAGAGGAGTCGGCCCGCGAATGCCAGAAGAACCATAGGCACAATACGTATTCTCAGCGGCGGGACCGCGAGAAAGGTGCGGTCCGTTTGGTGGATGCGTGTTGTGACCCGAGTCTCAGGCCGCCTTCATCTGCATGACGACGAGGGTTACGTCGTCGTCCTGGGGTCGCCCGTTGGCCCAGCCGCTGGCGGCCCTGGAGAAGTGTTCGATGACTCCCTGCGGTGTCAGCGAGCCTGCCTCTTGCAGGATCGAGCCGACCCGGTCGTAACCAAAGACTTCGCCTTCCTCGTCCACCATCTCCGGCAGGCCGTCGCTCATCATCACCACGGTGTCACCCGGCTGGAGGTCGATCGCGCGGGTCTGGTAGGGGAAGTCGGTAAAGCTCCCCAACGGAGCTCCCTCGAGATCGATCTCCTCGACCTGGTGGGAGGCGGCTCTATGGACCAGGGTCGGTGGCATACCCGCACCCGCAATCTCGAGCCGGTTGTCCTTGAGCTTGGCCAGCGCCAGGGCCATGAACAGATTCTGCATGTTGAGCCGTTTGATGATGCGGGTGGCCTCCTGCAGGACCCGGACACCATCGGGCTCGGTGGCCAGCAGGTTGAAGAGCACCTTGGTGGCGGTGACCATCGTGCCCGCCCTGGTGCCATGCCCGGTGGCGTCACCGATAGCCACGGTCAGGGTGCCGTCGGGCGAGAGATCGAAGTCGTAGTAGTCGCCGCCGACCTCGGTGGCGGTCTTCATGTAAGCGGCGATCTCCAGATTTGGTGGCTGCGGGAGCTCCTCGGGCAGCATCGAGAGCTGGAGCGTTCGCGCCTCCTCCAGCTCGAGCGTCTGTCTCTCGTTCTCGGCCCGCAGTGCTCGTGCATCGGCCTCGGCGGCCTTGGCCTGGAGCTCGGCGGCCTCGGCCCGCAACCGCGCTTCCTGTTGGCGGGAGCGCTCTCGCTCGCGGCTGAGGAGGCGGTTGCGGCGGGCCCGGTCGACACCGACGACCGTCACCGCGGCAGCCATCCCAAATAGGCCATACGCCCACCAACTCTGCCACCAGGGGGGCTGGATGGTGAGCTTGACCGATGTGCCCTCCTCGTTCCACAGACCGTCGCCGTTGGCGGCCCTCACCCTGAACTCGTAATTGCCGGGGCGGAGGTTCGAGTACGAGGCATACCGGTGGATGCCGGCCTGGACCCAGTCCTGGTCCAGCGGATCCAGCCGGTAGGCGTACCGGTTCTGGTCGGGGTGCCCGAAGTGCAGGGCCGAGAAGCCAAGAGCTATTGCGTTCTGATCGTGGCTCAGAGTGACCTGCTGCGCTACCGAGATGTGGCTCTCGAGCGCGGACCCTTCACCCGGCAACAGCGATTGGTTCATGACCTTGAGCCAGGTCAGCGCCACCTGCGGTGGGTAGGGGTTGTCCTTGACGTACTCGGGGAAGAAGGCGTTGATGCCGTGACTGCCGCCAAATAGCATTTCGCCGTCTTGCTTGCGGATGGCACCACCGCCGAATTGATGACCCTGAAGTCCGTCCTCGACACCGTAGGTTCTGAAGCTTTCGGTCTCGGGATTGAATCGCGACATTCCGTTACCGGTGCTCAGCCAGAGACGACCCTGCTCGTCCTCCAGGATGTTGTAGACGGTGTCGTGGGCGAGGCCGTCCTTTTGTGTGAAAGGTCGGCTGGTACCGGTCTCCCGATCGAACAGGTGGAGACCGCCGTTGAAGGTCCCGATCCAGAATCGCCCCGAACGATCTTCGTGGATCGACATGATGATGTCGAGACCGGTGAGCGGCTCGAGGTAGGTCGTGAACGTCCGGTCGGTAGGCTCGAAGTGGACCAATCCTCCCTCCGTACCGAGCCATATGGTGCCGTTGCTGTCCTCGTGGATCAGCCGCACAAAGGTCGGGCTGCTCGGATCATCTCTGCCG
>SBFI01000178.1 GCA_006227875.1 Acidobacteriota bacterium | reverse complement strand
ACGACGCTGGGTGAGTATCTGGAATATCTGGTGGCGCGCGGGGTGTCGCCCAACGTGGCCTCGTTTGTCGGCGCCACCACGGTGCGGATCCATGTCCTGGACTACGACGACCGGCCGCCCAACGCGGAGGAGCTCGAGGAGATGCGCCGTCTGGTGCGCCAGGCGATGGAGGAGGGGGCACTGGGTGTGGCGTCGTCGCTGATCTACGCACCGGCCTTCTACGCCGACACCGAGGAGCTGATCGAGCTGGCCAAGGTGGCGGCCGAGTACGGCGGCATGTACATCTCACATCTGCGCAGCGAGGGCAATCGGCTGCTCGAGGCGGTGGACGAGTTGATCACCATCGCGCGCGAGGCAAACATTCCGGCGGAGATCTACCACCTCAAAGCGGCTGGCCGCGAGAACTGGGACAAGCTGGACGAGGTGGTGGCCAGGGTTGAGGCGGCACAGGCCGAGGGGCTCAGAATCACCGCCGATATGTACACCTACACCGCGGGGGCGACCGGTCTCGACGCCGCCATGCCGCCGTGGGTGCAGGAGGGGGGGCACGACGCCTGGGTGGAGCGGCTCAAAGATCCCGAGATCCGAAAGCGCGTCATCGCCGAGATGAACACACCGACCGACGACTGGGAGAACTTCTTCCTGGCGGCGGGCTCACCCGAGAACATCCTGCTGGTCGGTTTCAAGAACGAGGCCTTGAAGCCGCTGACCGGCAAGACCCTGGCCGAGGTGGCGGCCGAGCGGGGTACCACGCCCGAGGAGACGGCCATCGATCTGGTGATCGAGGACGACAACCGGGTCGGCACGGTCTACTTCCTCATGTCGGAGGAGAACGTCCGCCGGCAGATCACGCTGCCCTGGGTGAGCTTTGGCTCGGACGCCGAGTCGATGGAGCCGGTCGGGGTCTTCTTGAAATGGAACCCACACCCCCGGGCCTATGGCAACTTCGCCCGGCTGCTCGGTCGCTACACGCGGGACGAGGGTCTGATCTCGCTGGCCGAAGCGGTCCGTCGCCTCACCTCGTTGCCCGCCGACAACCTCCGACTCCGCGACCGGGGGCGGCTCGCACCCGGCCACTATGCCGATGTCGTCGTCTTCGATCCGGCCGCCATCCAGGACCACGCCACCTTCGCCGATCCCCACCAGCTAGCCACCGGAATGATCCATGTCTTTATCAACGGCACACCGGTGCTGGCCGACGGCGCGCACACCGGCGCCACCCCCGGCCGGGTGGTCCGCGGCCCCGGCTGGAAGGGTTGGGGGTAGGAAAACTCCGCGTCGATGTATAATGCAGCGCCGCCGCTCATATAGCATCCCGCCTGACCCGTGGCGGAGGTGCCCTTGTCGAGGCTGAGCGGCGGCACTTTCTTTTCTCCCGAAATAGAAGCCGGCTACTGGATGTAACCCAGGGCACGGAGCTCTTCGAGGACCTCGGGCGAGGTGACCTCGAGGACCTCGAGACCCCGCTCCGAGGACGAGTACTCGGCGATCATCTCGAGCAGCCGGTCCTTCAGCTCCTCTGCCACCTCGGGGTGCTCGGTGATGAGGTTTTGCATCTCGTGCGGGTCGGTCTCGAGATCGACCAGGACATCCCCGAGTCTGGTGTCGTAGGAGAACTTCCATTTGTCACCGACGAGGGCGAACTTGTCGGCGTCTCCCCAGGAGCGAGCTCCGGCGGTGGAGCGTTGGACAAAGACATAGGGGTCACGGGCGCGGGAGGAAAGCACGTTGACGCCGCCAAACTGTTCCAGGTCGTCCGTGGGCAGATCGAGATCGAGCGTCGCCACCAGCGTCGGGACGACGTCGGTCAGCGAGACGAGGCTGTCGATCCGTTGGCCGTTGAGACCCATCTTGGAGGGATACTTGATCATCAGCGGCACCAGCAGCTGCTCGTTGTGAATCTCGCCGTGACCGAAGCGGCCGCGTTCTCCGAGTCCTTCACCGTGATCGCTGGTGAGGACCAGGACCAAATCGTCGTACAGCTGTTTCTCTTTTAGCGCCTGAAGCAGCTTCTTGATCTCGGTATCGACGTAAAGGATCTCGCCGTCGTACTTGTTGTGGAAGTTGACGACTGCCGGCCACTCACGATCGATGGTTGGTCTGGTCTTCAAGAAATCCTGTAGCTCGGGGCTGTCGGCAAAGGCGGTGTCGAACGGTTTCGGGGGTGCGTAGGGCCGGTGGGGATCGAAGAAGTGGACCCACAGAAAGAAGGGCTCCAAGGGCTGCGAATCCAGCCACTTCAGAACGACCTGGTTGGTGAGCTCGCCGCGCCGCTTCTTCTTACCCTCGCCGGAAAGCGGCTGATCGTAGAGATCGAAACCGGCGTCTAGGCCGGTGTAGCTCTTGACGGGATTGGCGCTGACAAAGGCGGCGGTCGTGTAGCCGAGGTCTCTGAGCATCTCGGCGAAAAGACGGGTCTGACTCTCGCCCCCATCGCGCTTGAAGACCTTCCAGCCATTCTTGGTCACCCCGAGCTCGAGCGGAATGCGGGAGGTCCAGAGCGAAAGGTGTGCGGGCAGCGTGGTGGCCATGGTGGTAACCGCGTTGGTAAAGAACAAGCTCTCGGCTGCCAGCGCATCGATGGTCGGCGAGGTATCTCTGAAGTACCCGTAGCAGCCCAGATGATCGGCGCGCAGGGTGTCGATGGTGATGACGACAATCGATGGGTAGTCCGCCCTGATGGTGGGTCCGGCGCCGCCGTCAGGGCGGCAAGCGAGGGTCGAGAGCAGGATGGCCGCCAGGAGCCATCGAGGGATCGGCCGAGGCATCGCTGCTAGCGAGCCTCGCCTCTCAGCACGCGGAGATGATCCACGATCTGACGCATCTCTGCGGAGCTGAGCTCGGAGTAGTCCGGATGGTCGCCGACGGATCCGCCTTGAAGAACCCCGATGATTGCGGTCGGACTCCCGCCGTGAACCCATTCGTCGTCGATCAGGTTGGCTTCGGGATGACCCATGTATTGGACCGTGTGTCCCGCTCCGTCGATGCCGTGACACTCGGCGCAATGGCGGCGGTAGAGCTTCTCGCCCGGCGTGCGCGAAACACAGGCCGTCGACAGGCCTGATACCAACGTTAGTAGCACGAGAGCCGTGATCCAACGGTACGTGGTCATGGCGTACTAGTTCTAGCTTTTACGGCGGTCTTTCCCGGAACGCCGCTCCTTGCCGTCGCGCCGCTCCTCACCGCTCCGCTTCTCTTCCTTGACCGGGATCACGACGACTCGACGTTTCAGCTGCCGTCGCTTCTCCTCAGAACGTCTCTCCTCGCCGCTGCGCTCGACCCTCTCGTCGCCAGGCTCGTCGTTTTCGTCGGCCATACTTGCTGTCCCTCCAGTCACGCCGGGCACAAGACTCTAACCGACCAAGTCTAGCCTATTGCCGCGGAGTCACCTGTTAGAATCTTCTCGCCAAGGGCCCATTTGTAGGCCTTTCAAGGAGCGGGTTACTCAATGGCACCAGATACGGATCCCGAGCTTGCAGTAACGACGCCCGCGGCATCGCCAGGCATCGAAGAGGCGATCCCGCTGGACCGGGTTGAAGCGGGCCATTGTGGTCTGGTGCACGAGGTACGAGCCGGCGAGACCGAGATCGAGCAATTGCAGGCCATGGGTGTCTGTGCCGGACGAAAGGTGATGCTGGTCAAAACCGGTGATCCAATGATCCTCAAGGTCTTGGGATCGCGCATCGGAGTCTCCGCACGCCTGGCTTCACAAGTGATGGTTCTGCCATGCGGCGGCGACATGTTTGGTCAGAGCTAGACAGCGCCGAGGTGTAGTCATCAGCACGATTCAGCTCCCAGCGGACTCCACCGTTTCTGCCGACGAGCTCCACGATGTCTGTGTGGCCCTGATCGGCAATCCCAATGCCGGCAAGACGACCCTGTTCAACAACCTGACCGGGCTGCGGGCCAAGACGGCGAATTTTCCCGGCACCACGATCGAGCGACGGATCGGGCAGGCTCGAATTGCGGGCCGTCAGGTCGAGCTGCTGGATCTCCCCGGCCTCTACAGCTTGACTTCGGACCGGCCGGAGGAACGGCTGGTGCGCGAGGTACTTCTGGGGGGCGTGCCGGATCAACCCAGGCCGGCCGCCGTCGTTCTGCTGATGGATGCCACCAACCTGGAGCGCAACCTCTATCTGGCGAGCCAGATACTGGAGCTGGGTTTGCCGACAGTGGTGGCCCTCAACATGGTCGATCTGGCGGAGCGCTCGTCGATCGAGATCAATCCGGAGCGTCTGTCGACCGAGCTCGGCTGCCCGGTGGTGTCGATCGTGGCGCGAAGTGGCCGTGGTATCGAGGATCTACGCGAAAGGATCGGGCAGCTGGTCGAGCCGCCGCACGGGCTGCATGTGGTGGGCGCACCGAACGATCTGTCCGACTGCATCGGCTGTCCCTTCAAGGCCCGCTACGACTGGGCGGAGTCGGTCAGCGCGCGCTGCAGCAACGGCCGGCCCATGACCCATGGTCAGCAGACCGAGCGGCTCGACGCCGTGCTCACCCATCCCTGGGCCGGTGTCGGTGTCTTCCTCGGCATCATGCTGGCTGTTTTTGCGCTCATCTTCTGGCTGGCCCAATACCCGATGGATTGGATCGATCGCGGCTTTGCCCTGGCGGGCTCGGCGATCGGTCAATTGCTGCCGGCAGGGGATCTGCGCAGTCTGGTGGTCGATGGTGTGATCGGCGGTGTCGGTGGGGTGCTGGTCTTCCTACCCCAGATTTGCATTCTCTTCTTCTTTCTCGCGCTGTTGGAAGACACGGGCTACCTGGCACGGGCAGCCTTCGTGATGGACCGGCTCATGCGTCGTGTGGGTCTCCCCGGCAAGGCCTTTGTGCCGATGCTCTCTGCTCATGCCTGTGCCGTGCCGGCCATCATGGCTACCCGGGTGATCGACAACTGGCGGGATCGATTGGTGACGATTCTGGTGCTGCCGCTGTTTACTTGCTCGGCTCGGATCCCGATCTACGCCATGGTGACGGCGCTTCTGTTCCCGCACCAGCCGGTGCTGGCGGCGGCAACCTTTACCGGTGCTTACGTGATGGGGATTGTGGCGGCGCTGGGAACGGCTTTCCTTTTCAAGCGGACGGTGCTGCCGGGTGAGACCAAGCCGCTGGTGCTCGAGCTGCCCGGGTACAAGGTGCCGGGGCTCAAGACGGCACTCCTCTACACCTACGACCGGGCGCGCATCTTCGTCAAGCGGGCCGGCACCATCATTCTTGTCGCCTCCATCATCCTCTGGGCGCTGGCGAGCTACCCCAAGAGCGACCCACCGGCATCGGCCGAGTCGTTGCAGGCCGAGGCCGGCCGGATGGAGTCGGCAGGCGATCGCGAAGCGGCGACCGCGATGCGGGCCGAGGCAGCGGATCTCGCGGCCCAGAGCAGACTGGCAAACTCCTTTGCCGGGCGGCTGGGGCGTGCTGTGGAGCCGATCCTGAGGCCTTTGGGGTACGACTGGCAGATCGGGGTTGGGATCCTGAGCTCCTTTGTCGCCCGGGAGGTGATCGTCTCCACCCTGGCCGTCGTCTATGGGGTCGGCGAGGCGGCCGTGGAAGAGGACCCGAGGCCCCTCTACGAGACCCTCGAGAGGGCGGAGAGGGCGGATGGCTCGCCGGTGTTCACGGTGGCGACCTCCGTCAGCCTGCTTGTCTTCTATGTGTTGGCGCTACAGTGTGTGTCGACCCTGGCGATCTCCCGCCGAGAGACCAACAGCTGGAAGTGGCCACTCTTCCAGCTCGCCTACATGTCGGGGCTGGCCTACCTGACGGCGCTCATCGCTTACCAGTCGCTGCGATTCTTTGGCGTCAGCTGAAGAAACGGGAGGGGCTGTTACCCCCTGTTGTGCTTCCTCCGTAACCTGCCCAGGATCTCGTTGAGCGGGTTCTTCCGGGACAGAAAGGGGATCGGCTGCGCTTTCCGGATACCCAACTCCCGCCAGACGCGACGCAGCCCGGGATGTTCGGCATCGAGCGCCAGCCCTCTTAGCAGCGCCTTGTGCGCCTTCTCCCGGTTGCGGGTGAGCAGATAGACCCGCGCCAGATTCATGAAGTTGTCGGGTTCGTAGACCTGCATCTTTATGGCATGCTGGCAGAGCTTCAAGCCCTCGCGGTACTTCTTGTCGAGGCGGGCAATGCCATAGCCCAGATAGGAGTAAAAGGCTCCGGGTAGCTCGATGTCGCCGTGGTCCTGCTCGGCAACCCAGCCGAGGTCGTCCATCCCCTCTTTCCAGTTGCCGACGCGGCACTTTTCGATGCCCTCCTCGGCCCGTCTTTTGAGATCCAGGGTCATGTCCGGTCCTTGGCCCACGGTCTATCTACCGGGGCTTGATTCAGCCACACGAATGCTACCTCAACAGGTAGCGGGACCGCAGTGAACGGGTCAACTGTGGCGCAGGTGGGAGCCGGGCTGGGGCGGAGATCCCTCAAAAACCCTGTAAAGAGTCTGGCCTGAGGGGTGAGAAAAGGGCTTGATCGTGAGCACCTCGACCCGACCCTGGAAATAGTCGCTCAGGACGATGATTCTGCCCAAACCGCGGCGAATCGAGATGAAGTGATTGCGCTCGCCCAGCTGGTAGGCGCCGGCATCGTAGGCCTCGCCGCCGATCTGGAGATCGACCACCTCGAACATACCGACAAACTCGCCCGGCGGATCGTTCTGGTCGTAAAAGGCCAGCTTGTCGGCAAACGAGAGCTCGTAGCGTTCCTTGTGGTAGGGCACGAAGACCCGCATCATCTGGGCGGATCTGCGGAGCAGGGAGAGGCGTTCCGACATACTGGCTGCCGATTGTGATTCCTGTTCCAAGGCCGTCAGTGACTGCGGACCGATGCCCGCGCGGCGCAGATGCTTCTGCGCTTGGTCCTCGGAGAGGGCTTCCAACAGCGCCCCGAAGTCACGGCGATGATAGGCCTGGGCCAGGCGGGGAAAGAACTCCTCCTTGAATCGCTGCTCCTCCTTGGTGGAGAGAGCTCTCTCGGTTGCATGCGGATAGAACACCAGGGCTCCGTCGCGCACGTAGACCAGACCCCCTGGATTGACGCCGAATGGCGACGAGAAGAGCTCCTCGATGGATCTGGTGGTTGCCGGGTTTCTCACCAGGTCGGTGAGGTCGGCCTCCTGAAAATGGGGCCGGGCAAAGTAGCGGAGAACGGCACGGTAGGAGACGTCGTGCTGTAGCTTTACCGCACAGGCGCCAAAACCGAGCACAATCAGGACGATTGAAATCCCCGAAAGGGCAGCCCGGACATATCGTCGATTGACGAAGCGACGGAGCTGCTGCAGGCGATCGACCATCATCTTCTCACCCATGGGATGGCGACGGCCGGCCCCGTCCCATCTTGCTCAGAGCGTAGGCAACGGCCGTCAGGAGGCCGTCAATATAAATACGGATTTGTCGATGAGTCGGTTGCCTGGCGTCCCGCATGGTGTCGCAGGTGCCTTCACTCTTCGTCGAGTCTGGCTGCCTGTCGCAACAGGCGAGCAAAGACCCTGGGTCGAATATCTTCGATTTGCCGGACTTTGATATGCCGAAGTTTCTTGCCGTCGCCTTCGAGCAGCACATTTGGCGCCCGCAGATCGGCCCCCCGGTAGAAGCCGAGGCTGGCGTGATCTTTGGCGGCCGCCAGATAACAGACGATTCGGCGCAGTGAGTAGACCGGCCGGCCCCATTTGATCTCCTCCCGAGCATCGGGAAGAGTCTCTCGCACCAGCTTGCGCAACTGGCGCAGCAGCGGCCGCACGGGCGGTGCCGCCCGCTGGATAAAGGCCTCCACCTGACTGTGGGGGCTCTGGGTCGCCTTGCTCATTGCCAAAGGGCGAGTTTATAGCATGCTCGGACGGGCTCCTAACCCTCGAGGACGATGCGGTCGCGCAGGCGCTCGGCGGCCGGTGATTGAGGCGCGTAGGTGAGGATTTTCTGGATGCGCTCGAGGCCCTTTACGTGGTCGCCCACACTCTGGTAGAGGATCAATTCGCCGTACAGCTTGTCAGCGAGCTGGTTGAGGCGGTCGTTGACGGTCTCGAAGTGCTCGCCCTGTGGAAAGCGGCGCAGGTAGTCGGCGCCGTCCGCCATGTCTTCGTATTCAGGGGCCAGGCGCCGGAGCCGCTCGGCGGCCAGGCTTTGCAGGTCGGGATCCTCGCTCATGGTGCTCAGTTGCTCCAGGGCGGCCAGTTGCTCGAGGCCGGGCGCCAGCCTTCTCAAGCCGGCCTGGGCTTTTTCCCGCGTCTCACTGTCCGTGGCCCGTTCCCAGACCTCCAGGTAGTGGGCAACTGCATCGCTCTGGCGACCCAACCGACTGTAGGCGGTGGCCAGCGCTAAAGCGACCTCCGCCGCCTCGGGGGCATCGGGATAGTTGCTCAGAAAGGTCTCCAGGAAGTCGACCTGGTAGACGCCGCCGCTGAAGACCTCGGCCGCCTGGGGGTAGACCCCCTGCCGGACCTTGCCGATCTCTTGCATCTCCTCGGCCAGGGTAGGGAGGAGGGCGCTTTCAGGGGTCAGTGCCGAGACCTGATCGTAGTGCTTCTTGTACTGCTCCAAAAGCGCGGTGAGGTCGCGGGACAGTGGTTTCTTCGCCAGCTCCAACTCTTTCTGTTCATGCAGCTGCTCGAGCCGGATGCCATCGGCTGCGGGCCCCTTGGGCCAGGCCACGAGGGCCTCTTCCTTGAGCACTTTTGCCAGCTCGGGATCGACCTTCTCGTGTCCGAGAAATGAGAGCAGAGTCGCCTGGGTGCGGGTCCGGTAGGCCTCGGCCGATTCGGCGGACTGGATCTTGAGCCCCTTCTCGCGCGCCGTAGCGGCCTGCACCCGGTCTTCGAAGAACGGATGGGTTCGCCAGTAGCCATACTCCCGAGATTGGGGAAGATGGGTTCTCATCTTGTCCATGAGCTGGCGGGTGCCGTCCGGATCGAAGCCGGCGGTGGCGGCAAGTCGCTGTCCCTCTTCGTCCGATTCGTCTTCGAAGCCCCGGCTGTAGCTGCGCATCAGCAGCTCGGTGATCACCGCGCCGGCGGCTGCGGTTCCCTGGACGAGATCCCCCGAAGAACCGCTTCTGCCGTACGGGTCGTAGACGGTGCCCGGGACCGGAGTGTCGTTGCTCTGCGAAGCACTGATCATGACCCCGACCAGCAGCGCCTGGCTGAGCACGTTGAGCAGGGTCGCGCGACGCTGGATCCGGGTGCCGTGTCTGAGCACCACGTGACCGATCTCGTGGCCGAGGAGCCCGGCCATCATGTCGTCGTTTAGCCCCAGGTCCAGCATGCCCTTGGTGATGAAGATCTGTCCTCCGGGCAGGGCAAAGGCGTTGGGCTCGGGCATGTCGATGAGGTAGAAGGTAAAGGGAAAGTCCTGAAATTTCGACTCCTGGGCCAGCCGGTAGCCGATGGCCGCCATGCGCTCGAGCTCCTCCGGGTTGTCGTACCGACCGTAGAACCCGAGGGCCTGTTGGGCCGCTTTGGCGCTCTTGACGAATAGATCCGGGTTGGCGATGGTCTGGGCGGGGACCGACCCGGCGGAGGAGACCAGCAGGAGCACTGCGGTGATGGAGAGGGCCAGCGGTCTCGTCATGACCTAAATCAGTGTAGCAGGATCCATGCCGGATCCCCTGACTCTACAAACAGGCTGCAATCAGGGCAGGGATTGGGTGGAGGCGCCCATCCCCGGTGCCATATTGGGCAACAGGATGCCACCCGAGATCACCAGACGGACGCCCTCCTCGACGGAGATCGGCAACTCGATGGCCTCCTGCCGCGGCACCAGCAGTAGGAAGCCGCTGGTGGGGTTGGGGGTGGTGGGGACAAAGACCAGTACGGTGTCGGTCAGCTTCTTGTGGATCGACGGCCAGGAGGCCCAACCGGTGACAAAGGCGAGGGCAAAGATGTTCTCTTTGGGGTACTCGATGAGGACGACCCGTTTGAAGGCTTCGGTCTGTTTGAAGGAGAGCGTCTCCAAGAACCCCTTGGTGGCGGAATAGATCGATTTGGCTACCGGGATGCGGCAGATGAGACGCTCGGTGGCCTGGATCAGGCTGCGACCGACCACATTGGTGGACAGCCAGCCCAACAACAGCACCACGATGATGGTCAGCAACAGGCCGAGACCGGGGATGTGGGCGCCGGGCAGGTAGATGCCGAGGGTCCGGTCGATCACCGGGGCGAAAATGCTGTCCATGAAGCGAAAAATTCTGTAAAGGATGAAAATGGTGAGCGTCACCGGCACCAGGATGACGAGGCCGGCCACCAGGGCCCGGCGCAAGCGAACTTTCCAACCGGGGCGGTGATGGGGAACCTCCACTGTCTTTGTCGGGTCGATCTTCGAGTCAGTCACGGCGCAAGCCTATCAAGCGACACTGCCGTATAAGCTAGAGTGACTGGCGACGAGGATGACTAGATGACCGACACCGGTATCCTGCCACCACCCAACCGGGCCACGGCCCGCGAAGAGGTCCATGACCGGGCCGATACCGTCTGGACGCGGGGCCCGGACGAGGCTCCCAACATCGCCAAAGTGGTTAGCCAGAGCGTGCGTGGAGTGGGCGGCAGAGTGGCGATCGTGGACGGGTGCCGCACGCCGTTCTCGAAGTCCGGCACCGACCTCCAGGACATGGATGTGGTGAACTTGGCCGGTGTGGCGGCGGCCGAGCTGGTAGCCCGCACCGCCATCGATCCCGACGAGATCGATCTCTCCATCTTTGGGGTGGTAGTCCAGGCCCTGCACGCTCCGAATCTTGGTCGCGAGGTCGTCTTTCAGGTTTCATTGCCGCGGACCATACCGGGCACGACCGTCAATCTCGCCTGTGCCTCCGCCAACCGGGCGATAACCTCGGGTGCCGAGGCTATCCTCAGCGGAGAGTGTGACGTCGTTCTGGCGGGTGGCGCCGAGTCGCTGAGCAACGTGCCCATCCAGTACTCGAAGCGGGCTTCTCGCCGGCTCATCGAGTTCAGCAAGGCCCGATCGATGGGGCAAAAGCTCGCGGTTCTCTCCAAGCTCCGACCTCGCGATCTGGTGCCGGTGGCGCCGGCGATTGCCGAATACACCACCGGCATGACCATGGGACAGGCCTGCGAGAAGATGGCCAAAGAGAACCAGATCTCACGTCGCTCCCAGGATGAGATCGCTTTGATGTCTCATCAGCGGGCGGCCGCGGCGGCTGCGGCAGGGCGTTTTGCCGACCAGATCGTCACTACCTTTCCGACACCCGACTACGACGTGGCGGTGACCGAAGACAACGGAGTGCGCAGCGACTCGTCGATGGAAGCCCTGGCCAAGCTGAAACCGGTCTTCGACCGCAAGTACGGGTCTCTGACCGCCGGCAACTCGAGCCCACTAACCGACGGCGGCTCGGCGGTGTTGCTGATGAGCGAGGAGAAAGCCAAGGCTCTGGGCTACCAGCCCCTCGGCTTTATCAGGTCATTCGCCTATGCGGCGCTCGACCCGGGAAGCCAGCTGCTCCAGGGACCCGCCTATGCGGCGCCCCTGGCGCTCGACCAGGCCGGCCTCCAGCTCTCCGATGTCGATCTGGTGGAGATGCACGAGGCCTTTGCCGCCCAGATCATCTCCAACATGAAGGCATTCGTCTCGCGGAAGTTCGCCGTCGACGAGCTCGGCCGCAGCCAGCCCTTGGGTGAGGTCGACCTCGAGCGCTTCAACGTCAATGGCGGCTCGATCGCCATCGGTCATCCCTTTGGTGCCACCGGTGGCCGGGTGACGATCCAGCTGTTGCGGGAGCTCGAGCGGCGGGGCCTCGAGCTCGGTCTGCTCACCGTCTGCGCCGCCGGCGGTGTCGGCTTTGCAATGGTCGTCGAGCGATCCTGATCCAGCCGGTACCGTTAGGCCCGGGACATCACGACCAGCGTGAGGTCGTCGGTCAACGGCTCCGGTCCGACATGACCGTCAAAGGCCAGGAGAATCCGGTCGTGGATGGCTTTTGGTGGGCCGCTCCCCGTGAGCAGATCCGTGATGCGGGCAAATCCGAACGAGTCACCGTCGGGTCCGTTTACCGCTTCGGGTAGACCATCAAGAGGACAAGCAGGTCGCCCGGTTCGATGGTGACCGATTTGGTGGAAACCTCGACCGTTCTGCGGAGACCGAGCGGCAGGGTACCTTCCCCCAGCTCCTCGATCTCGCCCCCGGCTCGGCGCAAAAGTGGGAAGGGATGGCCGGCGCAGATGTACTGGAGGTGCCCGGTGTCGGGCTCGAGGAGTCCGTAGAACAGGGTCATGAAGGCTCGCCGGTCTCCCGTGCGATAGAGAGCGCCGTTGAGCAGCGTGGCGACGGCTCGGGGCTCGGGGTCCAGATCGAGAGCCGTCTTGAGCGTTGCGTTGGCGATTGCCATCAGCAAGCCCGCTGCGATTCCATGACCGCTGGCGTCGCCGATCAACAGCGCCAGGCGACCGTCGGGCAGCCGTTGGAAATCGTAGTAATCCCCACCCACCTCGTTGGCTGTACGGTAGGAGTGAGCGAACCGGTAGGGCTCCATGACCGGGGAGCTCTCGGGCAGCAGGTCGCTTTGCAGCTTGCGAGCGACTTCCAGCTCGTCGCGGACGCGAACGCGGTCGACCAGCTCGATGACGAGCAGCCACAACAGGGCGCCAATGCTGAGCAGGAACCAGAGCGGAGCGGACTCGACATGAACGTGGGTGACCGGTGTCCCGAAGTCGATGTCCGGGGTGTTGGCCAGACCCAGGACGGCAAAGAGCAGTGCGGCGAGAAAGAGGAGTCTCCGTGCCGGGCTGAGCTTGTAGGAGAGACCAAGAAAGACGACCTTGGCGCGGTAGAGGAACCGACGTTTGCTCTCCGTGGGCTCGAGTAGTCCCTGACCAGGACCTTGTAGGCGTGGGTGGCGTCCTCGTCGAACATCCGGCGCAGGTCCCGGACGTTCAGGCCGTGGGTGTACTCGCGCACGAACTGACGGGCCTGGGTAACTGCCTTCTGGGCCCTTTCCTGGACCTGAGGGCCTCGATCGGGTGCGGGCATGGCTTGGTGGATTCCCCCTCCAGTTTACCTACGTCCGGGAGGAGTGGAGGTTTTCGGCTGCCCGGAAGCACTTGACCCTGGTGAGGGGGGTGGGTAGATTGGCTCCTCACAAAGAGGCTCCCTGTGAAAGACCATATACAGGTCCTGGCACTAGTCGTCGTCTCGACGCTCGTCGCCGGCTGTTCGTTGCGCACCATGGCGATCAACACGGTCGCCGACTCGTTGGCCGCCGCCGGTGACGTCTATGCTTCGGACGAAGACCCGGAGTTGGTCCGGCAGGCCCTGCCCTTTGCGCTCAAGACCATGGAATCACTGCTCGCCGAGCAACCCGAGAACCGGAAGCTGCTGTTGGCAGCGTGCCGGGGTTTTGCCCAGTACTCCTATGCTTTTGTCGACACCAATGCCGACAGGTTGGAAAGCGTCGACTACCGGGCGTCGTTGGCGGAGCGTGAACGGGCTCTGAAGCTCTATCTGCGAGCCCGGGATTACTGTCTGCGCTCGCTAGAGCTCGAGTCACCGGGGATCGGGCGGCAACTGGAGATCGCACCCGAGACGGCGCTGGCGGGATTTGGTGTCGACGAGGTGCCGGTTCTCTTCTGGACGGGTGCCGCCTGGGGGGGAGCGATCTCACTGGGCAAGGACCGCGCGGAGCTGGTGGCGGATGTGCCGGCGGT
>SBFI01000376.1 GCA_006227875.1 Acidobacteriota bacterium | reverse complement strand
TCCAGATCCAGCTGGATCATCCCGGGACGATCTCCAGGGGGGTCCATCATCCATCCACCGATGGCGGCCGGATCGATGCGCTCCAGAAGATGTGGGCTCTGTCGGTAACTGAACTTCAAGACCGCCGGTTGGCGGCTCTTCAGCCGATCGTGGTTCTCGCCGGCGAGTCCCTGCTCCCTCAAGTAATCGACATAGGCTTCGTTGGAATCAAATACATAGAGGCTGTCGGTCGGCGGATCTTCATACCCCAGATCGGCAATGATCTCCTGGGCTCTGGCGGCAAGATACGCCGGTGGACGCTCCAGGGGGGCGAGCCGCACGAGCTGCTGCCTACCGGCTACCCAGAAGGAGCCCAGGATCCCCGCCAGGATGACCGCTACACACAGACCTGCAATCCATGGCGCCACACCTCCAACCTCGCCGGCCTGCGCGACGAGCTCCGGCGAGGGTGTCTCACCTGCCGCCAGGGCCGCCGCCAAGGGATCGCCGCCCGGCAGAGCCGCCGAGACTGCCAGGGCCGAGGACGGACGCTGCGCCGGATCCTTCTCCAGGCACTTCAGAATCACGCGCTCCACCGAGGGGTCGAAACCTTCCACCACGCTCGACGGAGTGGCAGGAGAGGATTCCTGCTGCAGCTTCAGAATCTCGGCGGGGGTCTTGCCTGAATAGACCGGCTGACCGGTGAAAAGCTCGTAGAGCACCAGACCCAGGGCATAGAGATCGCTCTGGACCGTGACCTCCTTGCCAGTCCACTGTTCCGGGGCCATATAGGCAGGAGTGCCCGCTCGGGCTTCCGCACCCTTGATCGTTTCGTCGAAGCCCGCGAGACCAAAGTCGGTGATCTTCACCTGACCCCGGCCGTCCAGCATCACATTGGCCGGTTTGAGGTCGCGATGAAGGACACCCTGTTCGTGAGCTGCGGCTAGACCCGCACAAATCTGCCGAGCAACCTGAACCGCCTTGTCCTTGGGAAGACGACCGATGCGTCGGAGCAACGAGGAGAGATCCTCCCCGTCCACATACTCCATGGAGATGTAGTGGTGACCCTCCTCCTCGCCGATGTCGTAGACCCGGGTGACGTTAGGGTGCGTCACTTTCAGGGCCATCCGCACCTCGTTGAGGAATCGGTGCAGACGACCCTCTTCCCGTTCCACATCGCGAGGCAGGAACTTGAGCGCCACCGGTTGACCTAGCTTCAGATCATCGGCCCGATAGACCTCACCCATCCCTCCCCGACCGAGAAGGCCGATGACCCGATAACGCTTGGTCAGGACTGTACCGGGAAGAAAGCGGCCTTGATCTGCGGATGAGGAGCTGGCCGGCGAATGGGCAGGAGCCGCGAGCTCTGTCGGCAGGGCACTGGGTGCACTGGTACGGGTCGGCACCTCCGAAGCACTGCCCACAGCTGCGCCGCACGAGCCACAGAACCGGTTCCCCTCGGGAACCTCGGCCCCACAGGCTGGACACCGGCTCACAAGGTGTAGTTTCTCAGACACACGCTGCCCGGCGCTACCTCGGAAGGGAGGTGTTTGCCCCCTCCAGCGGGCCGGCACAGACGCCGGCCGCGGCGGATACGGCGGTCGGGTTACCGCAATGGTCCACCGGGGCCTCAAGCGGTATCGGCGATCCCGCCCACTTCGTAGAGTCGGACCGGGTCGGGGACACCTTTGAGTGTCACCTCGGTTTCACCGGCAACGTGGATATCCCCTTTTGCTTCGTCGAGCGTGGTTGCTGCGATCAGGATCTGGCCGCCCCGGGTCTGCGACTGGATCCGCGCCGCGAGATTGACCGTGTGACCGACGACACCATATTTGGCGCGCCTCTCCGAGCCGATGTTGCCCACCACGACCTCGCCGGTGCTGATGCCGATGCCCATCTCGATCTCCGGCAATCCCATCTCTCGGTTCTTGCGGTTGACCTCTTCCATGGCCTGTTGCATCTGCACCGCGCAGGCGACGGCGGCTCGCGCGTGATCTTCTCGCTGAACCGGTGCGCCAAAGAGCACCAGAATGGCGTCGCCCAGGAACTCGTCGATAGTGCCGCCAAAGTCCATGATGACCTCTGACATGACGGCCAGGAAGCCGTTGATGAGGGTGACGACCTTCTCCGGTGGCAGCTTCTCGGCCATCGTGGTGAATCTTCGGAGGTCGGCAAAGAGAACGGTGATGCGGCGTTTCTCACCGCCGAGACGTAGGCCCTCCGGGTGCTCCAGAAGGCCCTCAACCACTTCATCGGTGAGATAGCGGCCAAAGACCTGACGGATCATCTGGTTGCGCAGCTCCACCTGCCCGGTCAGCTGGAGCAGAGACTCCGAGGCCCGCTTGAGCGCCACTTGCGTGCGGATCCGGGCGAGCACTACGGGTAGATCGACCGGTTTGGTTACATAGTCGTTGGCGCCGGCGCGGAAGGCCTCGACCATGTCCCGGCTCGCCTCTTTGCCGGTCACCATGATCACCGGCAGCTCGTTGGCCGACCAGCTGGGTCGAAGATTCTCGAGGACCTCGATGCCGCTCATCTCGGGCATCATGAAATCGAGCAGCACTAGGTCGAAGCGTTCGGCCTCGATCTGGTGCAGGGCGGTGCGGCCGCTGTCGGCGACGTCGACCTCGTATCCCCGCTTCCTCAGCCGGCGCGCCAGCATCTCGCGGCTCGGCTCGTCGTCGTCGACGACCAACAGCCGGGCTTGTTGCACCGGTGCTGCATCTGATGCGCCGGCTGCGACACCACGAGAGTCATCTCCCGGTTCGGGAGCGGCAGGGGTTGGTGCGGACTCGGCCTCCGGCACCTCGAGCAGACCGTCGACCAGCTCCAGGATTCCCTGTCCCGCGGACCGTATCCGGTGGAGGTCTGGCAGGAACCCGTCCAGACCCCGATTTTCGGCCTCCTCCCCAAGTAGCTCGGAGTAGCCGAGGATCTGGTCGATCCGGGTACGGATGTCGTGACGGAGCCGGGCAAAGACTCCACGGGCGGCGCCGGTGTCGCCGGAGCCGGACTCTGGGGAACTAGGTGTCTGCCGGTTCTTCGAGGCTGTCATCCCGATCACCTGTCAGCAGCCCTCGGATCTTCTCGAGCAGGCGCGGAAGATCTACCGGTTTGGTCTCGTACTCGTCGCAGCCGGCCTGGAGACACTTCTCTCTATCACCGCTCATGGCGTGGGCGGTGAGGGCGATGACGGGGATCGATCGGGTGGTGGGATCCGCCTTGATCTGCCGCGTGGCCTCGTAGCCATCCATCACTGGCAGGCTGATGTCCATGAGGATCAAGCTGGGTGACTCCGATTTGGCCATCTCGACGCCGCGTTCCCCGTCTTCGGCGATCGCGATCTCGAACCCTTTGCGGGTCAGCCGGCGGGACAGCATGTCCCGATTCATCTCGTTGTCCTCGATAAGGAGAATCTTCTGCATGTGCTCCCTAACCATCCACTTCCTGAATACCGGCGTGACCGACCGACTCCTCGATCCGATGATGGATCTCCTCGAGCAGGCCCTCGGGGGTCATCGCCGCTCGCTGAATGACCCGTTCGACCGAGCCATCCAGCCGCTCCCGGTCCTCCTGGTCGAGTTCTCTCGGTGTGAGCAGAATGAGCGGTATATCTCGCCAATCGGTATGCTCTCGGAGTCCCTCGACGAAGTCGAGAGCATCCATCTCCTGCATCACCAGATCGAGGACGATGACCTGCGGGTTGGCTTGCTCGAGATGCTCGATGGCCTCCGGACCGGTAACCGCACGCAGGACCTTCCACCCGTCGTTCTCCATGAGATCGCACACCATACAGTGCGCTGACGGCTCGTCGATGACCACGAGAACCTCCCTCTCTGGGGTGGCGGCAGTGATCTTGCCGAGAACGTCGGCGATCCGCTCCCGGTCGAGAGGCTTTGGCAGGTAGTCGGCCGCCCCCAGCGAGTAGGCGAGCGGCTTGTTGTCGACGATGGTCAGCATCACGACCGGGATCTCCGCCAGCTCGGGGTCGGATTTGAGGCTCGAGAGCACCGACCAGCCGTCCATCTCGGGCATCAGAACGTCCAGGGTTATGGCTGCCGGCTTCAGCTCCCGGGCTAACCGCAGACCGTCGTTGCCGCTGCGGGCGCCCTCGACTCGGAAGCCTCTCTTGGCCAGTGTACGGCTCAGGATCTCCTGGACGGCCGGGTCGTCATCGATAACCAGAACGAGCGGCAGGTTACCGGCGTCCTCCGCCGGCGAGTCGCCGGTGCCGGCATCGGTACCTTCCTCGGGCTGGCCGTCTTCCGGCTTTTGGGCTTCGGCTTCTGCGGGTACATGGAGAATGAAAGTGGATCCCTCGCCGATTTCACTCTCGAAGGTGATTTGTCCCCCCATGAGCTCGCAGAACTCCTTGGTGATGGTGAGACCCAGGCCCGTGCCGCCGAACTTTCTGGTGGTGGAGGCATCGGCCTGGGTGAACGGTTGAAAGAGATTGGCCTTCTGCTCCGGCGTGAGGCCGATGCCGGTGTCCGAGACCTTGAACTCGAGCCAGTCGCGGCCATTCAGCGCCTGACGGTGGACCTCCAGTCGCACCTTGCCTTTCTCGGTGAACTTGGCGGCATT
>SBFI01000129.1 GCA_006227875.1 Acidobacteriota bacterium | reverse complement strand
CCGGCATCGACCTCACCACCGGCGACCGCCCCCAGGATCTCGTCGAACGGTGTGATCCGGGTCTTGACCCCGGGAAGCCAGAGCTGGAGCACCAGATGGGCGGTGGTCAGCTCACCGGGGATGGCCACCACGCGGCCGGTCAGCTGCTCGGGCTCGAGCGGGTGATTGGCCACCACCACCGGTCCGTAGCCGTCCCCAAAGCTGGCCCCCGAGGGCATGAGCACATAGCTGTCGGCGAGGTGGGCATAGGCGTGAAAGGAGAGCGCGGTGATCTCGTAGGTCCCCACGAAGGCCGCCTGGTTGAGGGTCTCGATGTCGCGCAGCACGTGCTCGATCTCGAGCCCCCCGATATCCAGAACACCCTGGGTCAGGGCGTAGAACATGAAGGCATCGTCCGAGTCGGGACTGTGGGCGATGCGGATCAAGGTGTCGTCGGTCACGGCGGCGGCAGGGTATCAGCTCGAAGCGGCGATCCTCAACAGCTCTTCGAAGTCGTCGTCGGGGGCGGCCCGGTTTCGACGCTCCAGACCACAGCCCAGACAGCGGTGGACGATCCGATAGCCACCGCCCTCTGTCTCCACCGCGATCGGCTCCATCGACCCGCCGCACTCCGCCTGTCGATCGCCGGGGTGGACATCGACATGCCGGGACCAGAGGCAGGATGGGCAGTGGTTGGTGTAGCCGGAACCGCTCACCCGGGTGCCACAGCGCTCGCAGACGAAGTCCTCGATGGTGCGCTGGAAGCGGCGGCCCTGGTCGTCACCCGCGGCAGGGGTCATGGGGTGAGACCTCGTATTGCGTCATTGATCAGGCGGGCACCGTGACGGTGGCAAACATCCCGGGGCGGTAGGCCGTGATACGGCCGGTAATGGCCGAGGCGGCCACGGTCAGGGGTGAGGCGAGATAGAGCCTGCCGGGACCCGAACGGCCTTTGTAGTTGCGATTGATCGCGGAGACGGTCACCTGGTCGCTCGCCTCCGAGACCCCGGGGCCACACCCGATACAGGCACCACACCCCGGGTGGATGACCTTGACCCCGGCACGCTCGAAGGTGTCGAGAAAACCGTGCTCGCGACAGTACTCCTCCACCTCGGTGGAGCCGAACTGGATGTAGAACTCGACCCCATCGGCGACGGTCAAACCCGCGTCGACGGCTTCTTTGACCACCCGGTGGTAGAAGATCAGATCGTCGATCTTGCCGGCGGTACAGCTGCCGCCATAGGCGATGTCGATCGCGACCTCGCCGATCTCCTCGACCGTGGCGCCATTGGTGGGATCGGAGGGTATGCCATGGTCGGGGTCGCCCGGATGCGCCACCATCGGCTGCAGCGTCGCCAGGTCGATAGTGTGCGTGCCGCCGTCGTAGACCGCCCCGGGATCGGCTTTCACCGACCGCGCCCGCAGCACCTCGACATCGACCTCGGGTCGCCGCCGGGCGATCCAGCGATAGGTCTCTTCATCGGCTTCGACGATCGCCCCGCGGGCCGTGCACTCGGTGGCCATGTTGGTGAGCGTCGCCCGCTCGTCCATCGAGAGAGCGGCCAGACCCGGGCCGGTGAACTCCATCACCCGGTTGAGCGTCAACTGTGGCCGCGCATACTCGAGCAGTATATGGAGCATCAGATCCTTGGCCGTCACCCCTTCGCGCAGCTCACCGACCAGTTCGAAGCGGATCGACTCGGGGACCTCGACGGTGGTGAAGCCCGAATAGACGAGATTGGCGTATTCGGTGGCCCCCACCCCCCAAGCGAGCGCGTTGTTGCAGCCACCCATACAGGTGTGGCTGTCCGTGGCCTGGATAAAGTCGCCGGGCGAGATCATCCGCTCCCGGGCGACCGCGTGACAGATCCCCGGTGAGACACCGTCCCGGGCGGAGAAATCGTGGGCGCCAGTGTGTTGCAGAAACTCCCTTTGCAGCCCGCGCAGCTCCTCGATCTTCTCCAGAAAGACCTCCATCTTGGGGACCTCGTCGGCGTAGATGAGGTGATCCTCGAAGGCGGCGAAGCGTTCCGGGTTGTGGATCCGATAGTCGGGTCCGTACTCCTGCTCCAGAAAGTAGTGCACCTGGGCGCTGGTGTAGTCGTGGCTGTACCCGCCGTCGACCTCGACCACCACCGAGTCGCCCGGCTTGACGAAGTTGTCCCCCTCACCGACCAGATGCCGAGCGAGGATCTTCTCCGCCATGGTCATCGGTCGTGACCCGGTGTCTGTTCCCGGCAGCTCCAGCTCCCCCGCCGCCAGTGCTTTGGAGAAGGGAAACAGCCCTCCCTGGCGGACGATCAGCTGGCTGATCGGATCGTGGTGCCGGTAGAACTCCTCTAGCGGCACGGCTTCACCCCGCTGGAGCCGGCGCAGGATCTCGTGATCACCCATCAACACACCCTGGTTGGTGTTGTTGGCGGCATGGATGGGAGCAAACGAGGCGGCGATGGCGATGCGGATGCCGCTCCACTTCTCCGCTTGCACCGCCGTCTCGCGCGAGCTGCCCACCCCTTTGCGGAACCCCGAGACGATGACCTCGAAGTTGCCTCCTTTGAGCGCATCCCGCTCGAACAGACGCTCCCCCTCCACGATCAGCCCGGCATAGGCCTCGCGCGCCAGGTCTTCGGGCCGGTGGTTGAAACAGACCCAGGCCGGGGTCATGGCATCGGTGTTGATGTCGTCCAGCAGATCGTCGACCGAGAGATCCTCCATCATCAGTTCCAGATCACCGGCGAGCTGCCGGCGGATGAGCTCGGGATCCTTGGTCAAGAAGAGGACGCGCTTGCCCGCGGTCAGTGTGATGGGATCGGAAGGCTTCATCGGCTGTGGTCGACGGCTCGGCCGCCGGCACCGCATTCTACCCCCTCGCCTCCTGATACGGGCGCCACCCGGGTGGGGGATGACCCCGCCAGTTCTGTAAACTGTCCCCTCAGCCGCGAGGAGGAGAAGAATGGTGCAGATCATCGAGTGCGTGCCCAATTTCAGCGAGGGGCGCGACCTATCGGTCATCCGGCAGATCACCGATCGGATCGAGGCGGTCGACGGCGTCGAGCTGCTGGACGTCGATCCGGGCCAGGCCACCCACCGCACGGTGGTGACCTTTGCCGGCGCCCCCGAGGCCGTGGTCGAGGCGGCGGTCGAGGGGGCCCGGGCGGCCGCGGAGCTCATCGACATGAGCCGGCACGAGGGGGAGCACCCCCGGTTTGGCGCCCTCGATGTCTGCCCCCTGGTGCCGGTGGCGGGGATCACGATGGAAGAGACGGTCGAGCACGCCCGCGAGCTGGCACGGCGACTGGGCGAGGAGGTAGGGCTGACGGTCTACTGCTACGAGAATGCCGCCACCAGCGAGGAGCGCCGGAACCTGGCCGCGGTGCGCGCAGGCGAGTACGAAGGGCTCAAAGACAAGCTGTCGCAACCCGCTTGGCAGCCCGACTTCGGGCCGGCGACGTTCAATCCCCGCTCGGGAGCCACGGCCGTCGGTGCCCGCGACTTTCTGGTGGCCTACAACATCAACCTCAACACTACCTCCACCCGGCGCGCCAACGCCGTGGCCTTCGATGTGCGCGAGAAGGGGCGGATCAAACGCCAGGGCCACCCGCTCACCGGTGAGATCGTCCGTGATGACAACGGCGACCCGGTTTACATTCCGGGGAGCCTCGAAGCGGTCAAGGCCATCGGCTGGTACATCGAGGAGTACGGCATCGCCCAGATCTCGATGAACCTCACCAACATCTCGGTCACCCCGGTGCATGTGGCTTTCGACGAGGTCTGTCGGCGCGCCGAGGCGCGGGGCCTGAGGGTGACCGGCTCGGAGCTGGTGGGTCTGGTGCCGCTCGAGGCGATGTTGGAGGCGGGTCGGTACTTTCTACGCAAACAGCAACGCTCGCTCGGTCTGCCAGACAGCGAGATCATCAAGATCGCGGTCAAGTCGCTGGGGCTGGACGACCTCCAGCCGTTCGATCCCGACAAGAAAATCATCGAGTACGTTCTTGCCGACAAGACTGTGAATCTGCTGGTGGACCGCTCGCTGGCCGACTTTGTCGACGAGACCTCCTCCGAGTCTCCGGCGCCGGGTGGCGGCTCGGTGTCGGCGGCGGTCGGGGCGCTGGGAGCGGCACTCGGCACCATGGTGGCGAATCTCTCGGCTCACAAACGGGGGTGGGACGAGCGCTGGGAGGAGTTCTCCGACCAGGCGGTGATCGGTCGAGGCGCGGTCGAGGAGCTCATCGCCCTGGTCGATGAGGACACCCGCGCCTTCAACGGGATCATGGCCGCCTTCAAGCTGCCGCAGGGAACCGAGACCGAGCGGGCCGAGAGCGACCGCGCCATCCAGGAAGCGACCCGGCGCGCGATGGAGGTGCCACTGGAGATCGCCGAGAAGGCGCTCGCCTCGATGGAGATGATCAAGACCATGGCCGAGACCGGCAACCCGGCCTCGGTCTCCGATGCCGGCGTGGGGGCGCTCTGTGCCCGCGCCGCCGTCCGCGGCGCCACGCTCAACGTCAAGATCAACTCCTCGGGGCTCAAGGACAAGGAGACCGTGGAGGAGTACCTGCGGCGCGCCGAGGAGGCGGTGAGCCAGGCCGAATCGCTGGAGAAGGAGATCCTCGAGATCGTCGAGGAGAAGCTTTAGCCCATGTGTGGACGCTACACCCTCTCCAGCCCCACCGATCTGCTCGCCGATCTGCTCGAGCTCGACTCGGTCCCAGATCTCGCCCCCCGGTACAACATCGCCCCGACCCAGGAGGCCGCTGTCGTCCGGGTTACCGGGGAGACCGGCGCCAGAACTCTCGACCTGCTGCGTTGGGGCCTGATCCCGTTCTGGTCCAAGGACCCCGGCATCGGTAACCGGATGATCAACGCCCGGGCCGAGACGGTGGGCGAGAAACCGGCCTACCGGACCAGCTTCAAGCGCAAGCGCTGTCTGGTCCCTGCCGACGGGTTCTATGAATGGCAGGCCACCGGCGGGCCGAAGCAGCCCTTCTACTTCCGCTTCGAAGGGGGCGGGCCGTTTGCCCTGGCCGGTCTCTGGGATCGTTGGGAGAAGGGTGAGGGCGATCCGATCGAGACGTTTACTATCCTCACCACCGAGCCCAACGAGGTGGTGGCCCCGGTGCACCGGCGGATGCCGGTGATCCTCGATCGCGAGACAATGGCCATCTGGCTCGACCCCGCGATCGAGGATGCCGAGCGGCTCACCCCGCTCCTCGGCCCCTTCCCGGCCGCCGGGATGGAAGGCTTCCCGGTGAGTACCTTTGTCAACAGCCCCGGCAACGACACGCCGCGGTGTATCGAACCGCTGACCGAGTGATCGACGACAGGGGTACGGGATGCGTCTGTTCTTTGCCTCGTTTCTCGCCTCCGACAACATGAGCGCCTACGAGTCGATGGTGGCTCGCTTGCGCGAAGAGGTGCCTCGGACACTTCGCCCGATTCCAGCCGGCACCCACCACCTGACCCTCGCCTTCCTGGGGGAGATCGACGACGGAGATTTGGACAAGTGTCTGGCCATTCTCGAGAAGGTGAAGAGCATCCCTGCCGCGGACCTTTCTCTGGGCCGACCGAGGATCCTCTACGGCCGCGGTCGGCCACGGCTGATCTGCACCGACGTCGAGAAGGGAGGCGAGCAGGTTGCCGGTCTCCAGCACGATCTCTGCGATGAGATTCGGAGCGTCCTCCCCACTCTCGAGCTGCGCCCCAAGTCGCCGCACGTCACCCTGGCGCGCTTCTCCCGCAAGGCCAATCGGGGGGCGGGGCGCAAGGTGGAAGAGGCTCTGGCCCGGCAGGAGGAGGCCCGGGAGGGGCGCGCCGACCGGCTGGTCTCGGTACAGCTCGTCGAGAGCAGGCTGACCCCTTCCGGCCCCATCTACAAAGCCCTTGGCGAGACGATCCTGCCTTGACGTGGGATAATGGTCCTCGACAGAGGGATTCGATCTCGGAGGCCCTCTAACCAAAGGGGCCCGTTTGGCAACCCCGCCCACTCCAACGATCACGGTCGAGGTCTGGTGAGCCGATCAAGCGAGCAGGTCTATTTCTACATTCCGGACGAGCCGAATCTGGATAGCCTCGGTCTGCTCGACCCCGACCGGGACTGGCAGAGGATGCGGCGCGGCCAACGTTGGGTACTCCAGACCTATCTGCGGCTGCGGGAGGCCGGATATCCCGTGCAGCTTACCGACCATCCTCCCGACAAGGGGACCGTGGTCTTCCACCGCAAACATCAGAATGCGCTCAAGAAGCAGCTCAATGGTCACGACGAGGTGACCCTGCTGGGCATCCGCGGAGACCGGAAGGAGTGTTATCTGGCCCACTTCGAGGTGGTCCAGAACGGTCGCTGGGCCGACGACGAGCAGCGTTTTTTCATCCCCTACTGGCCGCAACCGGGTCTGCTGCCCAGGGATCCGGCTCGTGGCACCAAGGTCCGGCGTATCGCCTTCAAGGGATTCGATCTCAACCTCCACCCCTACTTCTTCAGCCAAGAATGGAAGTCGTGGCTCGAGGGGCAGGGTCTGGAGTGGGTCCACCATTCGCTGCCACACGGACCAACCGAGACCCAGGGGGTGGGTGTCGATTGGCACGACTACCGGGACATCGACGTCATCGTCGCGTTTCGCCCTCCACCCAAGAAGCACCACGACCACCGTGGCCACACCGAGAAACCGGCCAGCAAACTGCTGAACGCCTGGCATGCGGGTGTGCCGGCGATTCTGCCGCCGGAATACCCCTATCGCGAGGTGCGGAGATCCGACCTCGACTATCTCGAGATCTCGGCCCCCGAGGAGGCCCAGGCGGCGGTGCTCCGACTCCGCCACGAGCCCGATCTCTACCAGCAGATGGTCGAGAATGGTCGCCGGCGATCGGTCGAGTTTGGGCAAGATCGGATCCTGGCCCGGTGGTCTGAGCTCCTCTTTGCACGCATTCCCCATCTCGCGGCATCGAGACCGGGCACCGGCGGCAGCCTGCTACCCCACTCTCTCCGCATCCGGCTCAACATCCTCCAGAGGCTGTTGGACGGACGCCCGGCTCGCTAAGAACTCTTTCCATTCCGCCCCGAGAAGAGACAAACGGGGCACCTGCGAGCGTGCATGTCAACGGCAGAGGTTGCATGTTCGAGGATCCGTGCCATCTCTCGCCGGTTGGCAGGAAACTCTTCCTCGACGCCCCGTCCCTCAGTTCGAGTCACGCTCGTTGGTGGTCGGCCCACACAGACCCTCGATCTCGAGGTCGTAATCCCCGAGCTCGACCAGCTCGCTGTCCCCGAGCTCGTAGACCAGGTCGTGGACGACTTTGCCGTCGAACATGGTCGCCAAGACCTTGGTCTTGGGGATTTCCGCAGGATCGATCTCGAAGAGGTTCTGATCGAGCAGGATCAGATCGGCCTTCTTGCCGACCTCGATCGAGCCCACCTGGTCTTCGATTCCGAGCATCCGTGCGCCACCCATGGTGTAGGCCTCGACAGCCTCGGCCAGAGTCATGACCTGGTCCCTGGGCTCGAGCACTAATCCGGGTGCGCTGCCCAGCAGCACTTCCTTGCCGGGAGGGGCCGCGCGATGCATCGCCGTGTAGATATTGTTGAATGGGTTGACGCCGCCATCGAAACCGCCCGGGGTGGCCGGCCAGTCGGCACCCATGGCAACGTTGACGCCGTTGTCGAACCACCAGCGGAAGGGGAACTGCCTCTCCAGCAGCACCTCCTGGCTCAAGTGCTCTTCGTAGGCGGGTTGGTGAACGGCCCAATTGCCTGTGGTCTGCGCGGTGACGTCGTAATCGACATACATCCGGCGGTCGTCAGGATGCACGAGCTGCGAGTGCGTGGTGCTATAGAGGGTATTGTAGCCGGCCTCGCGAAGATCGCCGGCGGTCTCGAGCGCCGTGCGAGCAGCGGCATCACCGATGGTGTGGACGGTGAAGTGGTACCCGAGCTCGGCCGCGCCGATCGCCATCCTCCCCAAGGCCTCGCGGTCGAAGTACAAAGCTCCCTTATCTCCGGTGCTCAGATAAGGCTCCAGCATCGCCGCCTTCTGGTTCTCGATCACGCTGTCGCCGGAGACCTTGAGGGTGTCGAACCACAAGGTGTCGGTTCTGTACTTCTTAGCGTACTCATCGAAGGTCTCGACCGCAGTTTGAGCGAGATCGGGGGTGTTGACGTAAAAGGTCACGCTGAGACGCAAGGGTAGGTCGCCGGCCCGGCTCATGTTGTACATGGCCTCGTAGGCCTGATCCGTGGCGATCGGCGCGCCCATGTCGATGGCGCTGGTAAAGCCGAACTCGGAAAGACCCTCTATGACCGCGGGCAGGGAGGCCGCCATGGACTCAGCCGTGATCGCGCCGATGGCCACTGCCACTCCAGCATGCGCCGGACCACCCTTGATCGCGCCCGTCGCCTCGCCGTTCTCGTCGCGAACGAACTCGCCTCCCGGAGGATTCGGTGTGTCCATGGTGATTCCCGCAGCCTCCAGCGCCTTGGAGTTGACCCATACCGCGTGCAAGGTGTGATCCATCAGATAGACCGGTCGGTCGGGAATGATCTCGTCCAGCAGCGCCTTGTCGGGGCCTCGCGCGTCGAATAGGCCGGCCAGATAGCTGGCGCCGAAGATCGTCTCCTTCTCGGGATGCGAATCAGCGTACTCCTTGACCTTGCGCAGGACCTCTTCGAGCGAGTCGGTGGTCGACAGGACGACCCCGGAGGTCGTCGCCCCGCCGAGGGCCAGGTGGATATGCGATTCCACGAATCCGGGCAGCAACAGCCGGCCTTCCAGATCGACCTCCGCGGTGCTTTCGCCGACAAAGGTGTGTGAGCCGGCATTGTCTCCCACATAGACGATGTCGTTGCCTTTGACCACCACCGCCTCGGCCCAGGGCCGGGCCTCGTCGACGGTGAAGACCTTGCCGTTGGTGAGGACAAAGTCGGCGCCCTTCTCGATCGGCGCTGTTTGTTGGTCGCAGCCGGCGGTGGCGATGAGGGCTACCAGCGTCACCACGGTTCTACTGTTCATGAGTGTCTCCTTCTAGACGGGCTCGATCAGCCAGGATCTTCGAGTTGACAGGCAACGCTGTACCTATCAGAACAGGCTGAAACCGAGGGAGAAATTGTAGAAAACCGCCACCCCGAGGGTGTCTTCGCCCAGCGGGGTGCCGTCGCTCTTTTGGCTGTTGTCGAACTTGTAGATGAGAAAGAACTTCCACTTCTTGGCCAGCTCGTAGGCCAGGCCGACAGACAGAAAGTCGACTTTGTAGTTACCGGGATGGTCGCTGTCGGGCACCTGGTAGTTCCAGGTGCCACCGACGCCCAGCCGCTCGGTGACCATGTGATCGGCGAAAATCTCCCAGCCGGTGCCGCTGAAGAACCGATCCATGTCGTCCTTCTCGTGGTTGCGGAAGTCGGCATAGGTGACGGCGTAATAGTTGCGGTCGTTCTGCCAGCGAACACCGAGGATGGCCGCCCGATCCCCGGCCTTGGGCTGCTCGGGCTCCGGCTCCAGCACTCCGTCCCGCACCTCGTTGTAGGCGGCCCCCAGGGTGACCCCCTCCTTGAACTGGTAGTTGACCGAGGCACCCCAGGTGTCCGCAAATGACTGGTTATTGACGGTGAGGTCGCGTAGCTGGGCCTGGAGCCCGATCTTGAAAAGGCCTTGAGCAAAGCGGTACTGGAGGGCCTGGTCGGCGCGACCGGTCCCAGAGATACCGCCGTCGGTCCCGGCGGCATAGGCGCCCGAGGCGCTGCCGCCGAAAAAGGGCGCCTGATCGGTAAAGACGGCCACGTCGTAGTAAACCGCCCACTGTTTGCCAAAGGAGCCGCGACCGATCGGACCCTCGAAACCGAGGAAGGCCAGACGCAGCGGTACGGCGACGTTCTCGTCGCCCTCTTTGGTCCCCGGGTCACCACCGATGATGAGATTCGTGACTTCGCCGACGATGTTGGTCCCCATCTCGAGCCGGCCGAAGAACTGATAGTCCTTGCCCAGATCGAGCTGCCCCCGGATACCGAGTCGCGAGGTGCTGTCGTCGAAAGTCGCCTCCCCCTCGAAATCGGTGAATCCCCTTGCGCGCAAGCTGCCGTAGAAGGCAAAGTTGGTGATCATGGTCTCGACCTGTGGAGCGTCCCGCGACTCCTCGGGCGCCGCGAAGGCCTGACTCTTCTGTAGCAATACCTCTATACGACGCACCAGATCGGCGACCGCTTCTAGGTCGGCCAGTTCCGCGGCCGAGGCCTCCTCCTGGCCCTCCCGCAGCTGCTTCAGCGTCGGTTGGACGCTCCTGAAGACAGCGAGCAGCTCCTCCCTCTCCGACTTGGTCAGCGGCTCCTTGCGTGCCTCGTACTCCTCGATCCGGGGTGGCCATCCCTCGAGAGCCGATTCGATGCTCGCCATCAGCTCCGTCCATGAAACCGCCGGAGGTGTCTCCTCCTGAGCCAGGCACGGGGCGACGACCAGCAAGCCGAGCAGCGCCCCACCGATAAGCAGATGCTTCCCACCCATCGTCGCTGGAGAACGCGCGTTCATGTCTCCTGCGAGCAAGGCGGAGCTACCGCCACGGGGGCGGCCCTCCATTCGCCTCCGCGTCCTCTGGGGGATCAACCCGCAAGCAGGCTCCTACATGGTGGCCAGCATGTCGCGGGCGGTAGCAGCATCGGGATCGTCGGGGGCCAGCTCGACAAAGCGCTGCAGATGCTCCTTGGCCGTCGCTGTATCACCGCCACTGAGCAGGCAGAGCGCCAGATAGTAGTGGGCCTTGGGCTGATCGGGGAGCGCTTCGAGCACACGCTCGAAGATCTCCTGCGCCTCGGCGACGTTGCCGGCGTTGAAGTCCAAGATCCCGAAATCCAGAAAGCCCTCGCCGAGAAAGCCGGGATTGGCCGCCTTCATCGCCTCGAAGGCCTCGTCGGCCTTGGCCTTGTCACCGAGCGCCCGGTGTGCCAGATACAGAATGCCATAGGTGCGGGGATCCTCGGTCACGAGCTCCAGGTGCCGCTCGGCGTTGGCAATCGACTTTTCGTAATCCCCGAGATTCAGATAGAGACTGGCCAGCACGCTGTAGGCGGGTGCCAGCTCGGGGTCCATCTCGACGGCTCGTTCGAACCTCACCACAGCACCTTCGGGGTCTCCCGACTGGAAAAGGGTTACACCGGAGTTGAAGACGAGACGGGCGGTGTCGGCGTCCGGTTCGAGCTCTTCCAAGCGCACCAGGGCCTTGGCGGCACTCTCCTCATCACCCATTTCCCGATAGGCCTCCACCAGAATACGTGCTGCGTCGCCGTCACCGGGGTTGAGCTCCAACAGATGCTCGGCGGCGGCCGCTGCCTCCGCATAGTCCTCTTTCCTGAAATAGGTCATGGCCAGCGCGCGGTGAACCTCGGGTATTTCGGGGTTTTCGCTCGCAAACTGCTGGAACTTCTCGAGCGCCAGGTCCAGATCACCGGCTTCGAAGGCCTCGGCGCCGTCCTCGTAAAGCTGGGCCGCTCGCCGTGAGGTCACATCGGGGCTCGACGGGGCCCCCGGCGCTGCCGCGGCCGGTCTGGCGGCCCCCGGGACCAGCCTCCATGTCGCCCGCAGAATGTCGCCGACCACCGGCTCGAGCGCCTCCTCGACGCTCTGATAGCCCTCCTTTTCGAGCCGGATCGCGTAGCGCTTGGTGGCATCGAGCAGCACCGCCGTAAACTTCCCTTTCTTGTTGGTCTCGCGGATGGTCTCGTCGTTGGTGTCCAGATTGAGGATGGTCACCGTGACCCCCGTCAGTGGCTCGTCGTTTTGGTCGATCACCGTCCCAAAAACCCGACCCTGGGCCGCCGCCCACAGAGGTCCGGCGCCGGTGACAAGCAGCACGCAGATTGTCGCTTCAACCAGTCGCTTTCCAGTCATAACCCCTCCTGAATCTCCAGATTCTAGCCCGTATCGCCGCTCGGGCTCTCCTGGCTCTGGCGCAGATGCCCTTCGAGCCGTTGGGTGCGTGGCTCCTCGGGATCCAGCTTCTGAGCGCGACGCAGCCAGCGGCGGGCCTTGTCGACGTCTCCCCGCCTGAATGCCAAGAGACCAAGGGCGGCGCGGGGCTCGGCCAGCTCGTCACCCAGCCGGACGGCCCGGCGATAAAAGCGCCCGGCCTCGTCCAGCCGTCCCTCCTCGATCGCAGCATCGCCGAGATCTAAATAGACGAAAGGATTACGGTTGTCACGCCGATCCAGCAGCTTTAGCAGCTTGCCGGCTGCATCCTT
>SBFI01000213.1 GCA_006227875.1 Acidobacteriota bacterium | reverse complement strand
TTTGGATGGTGCTCCTGGATATGGAGGGCTACCAGCCTTCGCAGGGCACTGTGCAGGTGAGCCAGTTCTCTCCCAACGAGAAGGTGCAAGTGGTGCTCAATCCCGACCCCTTCGCCTCCATCGGGGTCGGGGACAAGCTTCTCGAGGCGGGCCGGTTCGCGGAGGCCCGGGTCGAATACGAAAAGGCCATCCCGAATTTGGAACCGGCGCCGGCGGCACGGCTGCGGTCCAGGATCGGTGACACCTACCTCGCCGAGGACAACTACACCGCCGCCCGCCGGGAGTACGACCAGGCCCTGCCCCACATCGAGCCAGGGGAACAGGCCCACATCCGGCTGCAGATCGCCAACAGCTACCAGCTCGAAGGGCGGCAGAGCGAGGCGCGACAGGCCTACCAGGACCTCCTGCCGCTGCTGGGACCCGACGGCCAGGCCGAGGTGCTGGTGGCCATCGCCCGCTCCTTCGATCAGGAGGACAAAAGGGACGAGGCAATCGCCACCCTCGAACGGGGTCTGGAGCTCAATCCGGGCAACGTCGAGATGCTCCAGGTCATCGCCGATCTGCTGACCCGAGCGGGCCGTGAGGTGGAGGCCCAGGAATACCTGGCACAGGTCCCCGACGATGTCGAGATGCCGGCCGACCTGCTACTGAATATCGGCATCCGCTTCTACAACGAGGGCGACATGGACCAGGCCTATGATCACTTCAACCGGGCGCTCGAACAAAACCCGGATTTGGCCGAGACCTACTACTACCGCGGTGTTGTCTACCTCGGCCGTGGCGAAAACGAGCAGGCAAAGGCCGACTTCCACAAGCTGCTGGAGCTCGATCCCGACACCCCGCGCGCCGAAGAGGTCAATGAGTTCCTGAAGTACCTCGAATAGGAGTAGGTTTCCCAGCGGTGCCTCAGGCACCAAGCTCGGCGAGAAGATCACCGACACGAGCGGCCGCCTCGGCCGGCGCGACAAGGTGCTTCTCCCGATCGCGGCGCAGTGACAACTCGACCTTGCCCTCGGCCAGACTCTTGGCCCCCACCGCCACTCTGATCGGAATCCCGATGAGATCGGCGTCCTTGAACTTCACTCCGGGTCGCTCGTCGCGGTCGTCGTAGAAGACATCGACGCCCTCAGCGACGAGTTGGTCGTAGATATCGTCCGCGGTCCGCCTCACCTCGTCGTCCTGAGGATTGAGCGACATCACCAGGACCTCGAAGGGAGCGAGCGGCACCGGCCAGATGATCCCGTTCTCATCGTGGTTCTGTTCGACGGCCGCCGCCACCGTCCGTCCGATCCCCAGACCGTAACACCCCATCTCCATCGGATGGAGCTCCCCTTTTTCATCCGAGTAGAAACACTCCATGGCCTTGGAGTACTTAGCGCCGAGCATAAAGATGTGCCCCACCTCGATGCCACGAGAGAGCTCGAGGGTGCCGTCGCACCGGGGGCAGGGGTCCCCGGCCCCGACCAGCAGCAGATCGGCCCACTCACCGACCTTTACATCCCGATCCCAGTTGACCCCCACATAGTGGGCATCGGCCTTGTTGGCACCGCAGACGAAATTGACCAGCGGCCGCGCCGACTCGTCGCCGATCAGCCGCACCGACTCGGAGAGAGCCACTGGCCCGGCAAAGCCCACCGGCGCACCGGTAAAACGCTCGACCTTCTCTTCCCCGGCCAGCTGCAGGTGGTTGACCCCGAGGTAGCTCGCCAGCTTGACCTCGTTGACCTCCCGGTCACCGCGGACGAGCACCGCCACCGGCTCGACGTCGGTGTCATAGAGCATGGTCTTGACCAGCTTCTCCGGTCCCACACCCAGGAGCTCGGTCACTTCGGCCACCGTTGTCGCTCCCGGGGTCGACTCCTCCCGCATCTCGATCGGTTCCTCGGCCGGCGGCGGCTCGAGACCGCCGGTCTCGGCCTTCTCCGTATTGGCGGCGTAATCGCCATTGCTGCAGGCCACCACCGCGTCCTCACCGGTCTCGGCCAGCACCATGAACTCGTGCGAGCCCGAGCCGCCGATGGCACCGCTGGCGGCTTCCACCATCGTGTACTCGAGCCGGCAGTCCTCGAAGACCCGGCAATAGGCCTGACGCATGGCCTCGTAGGTCTCGGCCAGGCTCTCTTCGCTGGTGTGGAAGGAGTAGGCGTCCTTCATCAAGAACTCGCGCGCCCGCATGAGACCGAAACGGGGCCGGATCTCGTCCCGGAACTTGGTCTGGATCTGATAGAGGTTGAACGGCAGCTGGCGGTAGCTGCGCACGTCCCGACGGACAAAGTCGGTGATGACCTCTTCGTGGGTGGGACCAAAGCAGAAATCGCGCTCGTTGCGGTCCTTCATCCGCAAGAGAAGATCACCAAACACCTCCCACCGCTCGGTCTCCTGCCACAGCTCGGCCGGTTGGATCGCCGGCATGGAGAGCTCCACCGCCCCCGCGGCATCCATCTCGCGACGCACGATCTCCATCATCTTCTTGATGCTGCGCCAGCCGAGGGGCAGATAGGTATAGATCCCGGCTGCCAGCTTGCGGATCATGCCGGCGCGGGCCATGAGCTGGTGACTCACGACCTCGGCGTCAGCCGGGATCTCGCGGGTGGTGTACAGATAGATACGGCTCCAACGCATGGTCTATTTCTTGTTGTTTCGCTGCAGCTGCACCCTCTCGAGCAAGCGGCTGCTGTCCTTTAGACACTCCATCATCTTCTGCTCGACCGAGATTCCCTTGCCACCCGTCTCGCGGGCTTCCTCGAGAACCTGGCGCGCCCGCTCCTCGGAACCCGACGCCAGCAGCGCCATACCCAGATGGGTGAGCGTCGTGGCAGTGGGTCCCAGCTCGATCGATCGGGTGAGACAGTCGATCGCCTGCTCGAACTCCTGGCGCTTGTAGTGCACCCACCCCAGCGCCGCCAGCGGAAACTGCCGCAGCTCGTCGGGTGCCAAATCCAGCGAGCGACGTGCGTAATCGAGGGCGCGATCGAGGTCCTCCTCGAGCTCGGCCATGTTGTAGGCCATCTCGTAGTACGCGATGGTGTGAGAGAAGTTCGATGTGCCTTCGTCCAGAAGCTGCTGGCCGACCCTATTGCCCTCCCGGTAGCGACCCTCGCTGCGCAGGGCCTCGATCAGAGTGGCGCAGGCGGTGGCCCTGAGCATCTCACTCGGCTCGAGTGCCAAGACCTGACGGGTCAGCTTCTTGGTCTCGTGCCACCGGTTGAGCTGCAAACAGGCCACCGCATAAGACATCAGAATGGTCGGGTTGTCCGGATCGACCTCGATGGCGCGCCGGAAGCATTCGAGCGACCGCTCCGGTTGATCCCGCAGCAGCCGGTCCTCGGCCCGTCCCAGCCACTTCTTGGCCACCGCGTTGACACCGGGCAGCGGCGAGGAGTCCTGGCCCGAGAGGTACCGCACCAGATCCTGATAGCGCATGCGGTTGGGGTTGAGCCTCTCGGCCTGTTTGAAGGCATCGAGAGCTTTTCGATTCCAACGCCGGTCCAGATAGGCCAGCCCCAAGAGATAGTGAGCTTCCTCGTAGGCGGGGTCCTGCCGTACGACCTGCTGGAGATGACCGATGGCCGGGGTCAGACGACCCAGCTCGTAGAGGCAGCTGCCCAGGAGGAAGAGGGCCTGAGGTACGGGATCGCTCTCCACGGCCCGCTCCAACAATGCCGCCGCGGAGTCCAGGTCACCGTGGCTGGCACACACCGCACCGAGGCTGAAAAGAGGCAGAAAAGAGTCTGGATACAAGGCGACCGCTTTCTCCAGGAGCTCTTGCGCCTTGGCCGACTCGCCCGACTCGTGGTGGATGACGCCGCTGTAGACCAGGCCCTCGTAGTGTTCGGGCTCCACCTCGAGCACTCGAGAGAAGCGCTCCAGAGCCTGCTCCAGCTGACCCTCGTTGAAGTAGGTCTCGCCGATGAAATAGCAGAGCTCGTAGTTCTCGAGGTCGAACTTGAGGGCCGCCTCCAGCGCCTTCAACGCCCGCTCGATATCGAAGGCAAACAGAGCATACTCGGCGTCGTCCAGCAGCCGGGAGAAGACCTCGCGCTTGTCCCCTTTGTAGAGGCCGGCGATCCGCTCCTTGAGCCCGACAAACCTCTCCCGCTTCTCCAACGCCAGCAGCTGGTACTCCATCTTGGACTGCCACAGATCGCTCCACTCGTCCCGGCCCAGGAGACGCTTCTCCTCCATCAGCTCGCGCAGAGCCGCCAGGCCCGTCTGGTTGATCAGGATGCTGCGCTCGAGCTTGTGTACCGCGCCCAGCAGCTGTCTGGTGGTGTCGGCGGTGTGTTTGACCGCCTCCTCGAGAATCGAGATGCGCTCCAGAAGATGCTCGTCGAGGGAAAAGCCTTCCTCTTCCGACTCTTCCTCGAAGGCGCCCCCTTCTTCCACCACCGGCGCGGGACCGGACAGCACCAGGAGCTTCTGATGACAATTGAAGCAGAAGTCCTGTTCGTCAGGATTGTGGGAACCGCAGACTTGACAGAACATGAGAGGGACGGTCGACGCCTATTGATAGCCCTGGGAGGGGTGGAAGGCGAGCGACTCGTCGCCACCATAGGTGTAGAACCCGCGTCCCGACTTGCGGCCGAGG
>SBFI01000121.1 GCA_006227875.1 Acidobacteriota bacterium | reverse complement strand
GCCCGGGGTCGGGACCGGAGGGGGCTCACCGCAGCGGAGCCATCCTCCCGCGCAGCGGCGGGGAGCCCCCGGAGGTTTCGAATCCGGGCCACCACCGACCGTCAGTCAGGATGCCGAAGGATTCGGCCGGCGCGGAGGCCGGCCGCTTCGATGTCTTCAAGGGTTAGGCGCTGAAGGCGGCCAGATGGCAGACGGCACCGTCGTGCCAGAGGGCCGAGCCGGCGAGGTGGTCGCCCGACACTTCCAACTCGCACCCAAGCTCCGGCTGCTCCGCGGCCGGCACCAACCGCTCGGTCACCTGGCCGAGGAACTCTTTGGCCGCCTCCGGCGACGCCGGTTCTTGCTCCTCGTCCTCGCGCACCGCCTCCACAAAGTAGGCATCGGCAATCCGTTTCCACAGCTTGTGCATGGTAGCCGGATCATCGAAGAGATCCACTCCGAGGATTCGACCGCCGCGTGCCGCGACAAAGCCACAGGCCTTCTCCGGCAGCCGGATCTTCTTGCGGTAGCCGTCGAGCCGACCCTCGGCCGCCTCGAAACCGTCGGTCATCGAGCTCGTGGGCGAAGGCGCTGCCAGCGCATCGAGGTGGTGACCGACCTCCTCCCAGACTTCGCCCTGATCGCTGCGAGCACCCCCCATCGCCGCCCGGTTCCGGTGCACGCTCTTGACCTTTAGCGCCCGCAGCTTGGGGTGGGCCCAGGCTTTGGCCTCGAAATGCCGCGACAGATACCGCCACCGGCCCTGCTCCACACAGCTCACCGCCAGCTTGTAGGCCGCCGCCGCGGCCACGAGCACCGTGAGGTTGACCACCCGGTTCTGTTTCGCCCCCACCAGAATCTCCCCTTCGGGAATCAGGATCGGCGTGGCGCCCTGATTCTTCACTGACAGAAACGGCACTTCGCCGCCTTCATCGACCTCCTCCACTACCGCCTCCCCCTTGTCGATCCCCTCGCTCAGCAGCTGATACCGCGGCGACTTTGCATCACCCCCATCACCATCGGCCGGGTGAAAGAGTGGAAAGACGGTCAGGTTCCGACAGTGAATCCCCTCCCCTATCTCGAGTCCGGCAAGCCACCCTTTTGCTTCTTCCATCGAGTCGACCATGTGAATCTCATTTTCCATGGGACCTCCTTTCTGCCTCCACCCACAGCCTGCCACGTAGCCATGTCAGAACCTGTCAGGATCTCGACTCGAACGACCCGATTCGAGCACAGATTGTTGGAGGTGGATTGGTCGGCCGGCGTCGGCGCAAATTCCGGCGGGTCGAGCCCGCCGTCCTAGAAGTGAATCTCCACCACGTCGCCCTCTTCGAGGACGTGGCTGGTCTGGACCTTTTGACCGTCGAAAGCACTCGGGCCCCAGACCCGTGCGAATTTGAACTTGGCCGCCAGATCCTGGTGGATCAGGCGGGCCAGGTCACCGACGGTGGAGCCCAAGGGCAGAGTGAAGGGCTGCTCGAGATCGGGCTCTTTACCCGGCTGCTTGCTGTAGACCCGCATGACGCCGAGCGCCTCGAACGTGCGCCGGCCCAGTTCCTCGAGCCCTTCGCCACTGACCGATGAGACCGGGCTCTCGTCCCAGGGCACCTCGACGAGCTGGTCGAGAAGCTCCAGGTCCTCCCTGGCGTCGGGACGGTCGAGACCGGTGATGACCAGGACCGCCGGTTTGTAGAGCCAGCCCGGCCGCGGCTCGTCTGGTCCCTCCCTGCCCACCGGGGCCAGCGCGATCGCCTTCTCGCCGAGCAGCCTGTCGACCAGCTCCAGGCCTTCGAGCGAGCTCTCGGCCGTCACCACCAGCCAGACCAGGTCCGCGGTGCGGATTGAATCGTAGACCCAGGGCTCGACATGCTCCTCGCAGATAGGTGGCAGGTCGACCAGCTGGATCGACACATCTTCGAAGGGCATCATCCCCGGGGTCGCCTCGCGTGTCGACAGCGGGTACTCCGCAACCTCCGGGCTGGCATGGGTGAGCCGCGCCACCAAAGCCGACTTGCCCGCGTTGGGCGGTCCGACAAGCACCACCTGACCGGCCCCCTCCCGTGGGATGTGGTGAGTCGGACCGCGGGCGCCGGTCTTCTTCTTTGGTTGACGTCTGAGCTTGGAGATGCGGGATTTGAGATCGGCCTGGATCTTCTCGGTGCCCTTGTGCTTGGGCACCTCGCGCAGCATCTCTTCCAGCGCCGCCAGCTTCTCTTCGGCAGTAATGGCCGCCCTAAATCGTTCCTCGGCCGCGCGGTAGGCGGGGGTGAGATTCGCCGACATCGCTCTCACCCATCATAAATGAAGCGCCCGGCCACGGCGTTGCCTCTGGCAATGCGGCCGGTTTCCGTGCCGGCCGAGAACTCGGTCGACGAAATTCGTATATCTAAGAAAGCGGGGCGCCCGGCACCCCAGCCGGGGCTGGGCGTGAGCTGTGTAAATGGATATGGTGTCATCCGAAGTGCGTGTTCCCCTGAGACTCCTTTCGTCACCATCGCCCGAGATGGAGCTCCTGAGCCTGCACCAGGTCAGAGCGGAAAGTCTGTTTCTCTTCCACCTGGCCTGCTGGGCAGGGTTCAGCTTCTATCTGCTGGCGCTCAACCTCTTCACCACCGGTCTGGGCCGGCTGTGGAGCCTGTGGCCGGTCGCCATCTGGCTCGCCGTTCTTCCCCTCCACTGGATTTGGGCCTATGTCGTCCGCCGACGGTGGTTCGAGATGCGGCACCGCCGGCTCGCGGCCGAGCCCGGACTCTCCGGCCAGCCGGCACCTACCACACCGCAGGAGGAGGAAACCGAGGACCTACGTGCCAAGGTGCTCCGCTCGGTGGCCGAAGCTCGCGAGGCTCTGCGCACCATCAGTCCCGAGGCGGTCAGCGATCTGTCGCGGGGAGAGACCCATGCTCTCACCGTCCTCTCCTGGCTCGAAGAGGCGGAGCGGCTGCAACCGCTCGGCGCGAAAGGTCGCGAGCTGCGTCCGGCGGTAACCACCGCCCTCTCCAAACCGGGTAACGAGACGACCCGTGGCCCGCTTCAACGGCTCTTGGGACAGCTCGATGTTCAGGACATAAAACTAGCCCGCCTCGAGCGGGAGATCGAAGAGCGGCGATCGCTACTCGATTCCTTCCTCCTCACCCTCGAGAGCGCCGGCCTGGCCACGGCAAGCCCCGATCTTCTCGCCCCGGTCATCGATCCGCTACGAGAGAGGGTTCAACTGCTGACAGAGGTAGTGGCCGACAAAGATCGCGGCCCCGCCCCCGCCACGGTGTCGCCGAGCGGCCGCATCGATCGCCTCCAGGACGAGGTCCGCCTGGCCCAGGATCTCCAACGCTCCATCCTGCCCGAAGCGGCTCCAGAGGTTCCGGGACTCGCCGTCGCCCATCTCTATCGGCCGTCGAGCGAGGTGGGTGGCGATTTCTTCGATTACTACACCGTCGACTCCGGCGGGCTGTTGGTGGCGGTTGGTGACGCCAGCGGTCACGGTCTCGACAGCTCCATGGTCAGCAGCATGGCAAAGAGCGCGCTCTTTACCCACGTCGCCGCCGGCCGGCCGCTCGATTCCACCATGTCCGAGATGAATCGGATGATGCACGCAACCCTCGGTCGTCGACGTCTCATGTCGCTGGCCCTGGTCGAGATCGAGCCCACCAAGCACCGCCTCAGATGGGTGAATGCCGGCCAGATCTTTCCAATCCTCCGACGCCACGGCGAGGTTCGCGAGCTCGAGCAGCCCGGCTACCCTCTCGGGGTGCGCCCCGGCAGCAGCTTCGAGATCGCCGAGGAGAAGCTCGAGCCCGGAGATCTCCTGCTGCTGCTCACCGACGGCTACGTGGAGGCGGTCAACCCGGCCGGTGAGCCCTATGGCTGGCACCGGCTCGAGCGACAGCTGCGCGGTATCGACAGTACCGATGTGGAGCTACTCATCACCGAGCTGGCCGAAGATCTGTGGAGCTACCTCGACGGTGAGCCGCCCCGCGACGACGTGACCCTGGTCGCCATTCGAGTCGACGAATGAGCAAGAGGCCAAAGAACCCCCACTCGCTGGGATCCCTCTACCGACCCCTCGACGGTCCGGCAACCCTGGCTGCCCTGGTGGCCACGGCCGCGAGCCATCGCGGTCGTCTGGCCCAGGTGACCCGGCTGCTGGTCGGGGTTGCGGCCGGCCTCCTGGTGATCAACCTGGTCACCACCGGCACCGACTCGGATCTGCCGACGGCCCAGCGCTGGTGGTCGGTCTTCCCGGTCCTCAGTATCGGTCTGGTGCTCTGGATCCTGTTCGCGGGTCAGCGTCTGCTGGCGCTGAGGGCCCTCGCGACCCAGCGTCATCTTCTGGCCCATCGACGACTGGCGGACCGCGAAGCCGAGATCCGGGGCTGTGAGGCCAAGCTGGCGGCACGGCTCGAATCCCGTTCGCCCCGCCGGCTCGAGATCGAAGGGGTGCTGGCGGCCGCCCGTCAGGAGTCGGCGCGGCTGATCGATCAGCTGGTCCGTCGCACCGCTGAGGACGAGGCCGCCGAACAACTCGATACCGACCCGCGGCCGGCGGCCGCCGTGCTGGAGCGCGAGCCTCTGCTGGCCAGTCTCGATGCCTATCGCCTCGCTCTGGCAAACATCGAGCTGGACGTACTGGCGGAAAAGGGCTTTCTGGGCTCCCCTGCCGCGGCACCGGCATTCGAAAGCGCTCTGAGCCAGCTCAAGCTCGCGCCCCAGACGCCGTCTACCGCTCCCTCGGCACCTCCTCGGGCTGCCGTCCGTCAATCGCTGGCGGTTCTCCCCTTTGCCGATCTCAGCTCGGAGCAAGACCAGGAGTACTTTGCTACCGGTCTGGCCGAGGAGCTCATCGCCGCTCTCACCAAGATCGGAGGATTGCGCGTCATCGCACGGAGCTCGGCCCTCTCGGCGCGGGCCAATGGCGACGACGTGCAGGAGATCGGCCGGCGTCTCGGGGTCGATACCGTGCTCGAGGGGAGCGTCCGCAAATCCGGGGACCGTCTGCGCATCACCGTCCAGCTGATCGATGTCGACGCCGGGCTCCATCTCTGGTCCGAGCGCTACGACCGGCAGACGGGCGACATCTTCACCATCCAGGACGAGATCACCAGCAGGGTCGTACAGCACCTCGAAGCCAGCCTACCGGCGGCGGCCCCGACCATGCTGGTGCGACCGCAAACCGAGAATCTGGAGGCCTATCACCTCTATCTGCGTGGACGCCACTTCTGGGCGAAGCGGACCGCCGCCGCGCTGACCGACGGCCTTCGCAGCTTCGAGCAAGCCGTCGAGCTCGATCCCGGGTACGCCCTGGCCTGGGCCGGGATCGCGGATTCCTACATCCTGCTGGGCTTCTACAGCGTCCTGACCCCCGAGGAGGCCTTCTCCAAGGCCAAGGAGGCGGCCCTCGAGGCTCTGGCGATCGACGACTCCCTGGCGGAGGGACACCTTTCACTCGCCTTTGCCCGCATCCTTTACGACTGGGATTGGCAGGGTGCCGGACAGGCCTTCCAACGTACCTTCGAGCTCAACCCCGGCTATGCCACCGCCCACCACTGGTTCGCCGAATACCTGGCCTTTCAGGGTCGACACCAGGAGGCCATCGAGCAGGCCCGCGCGGCGCTCGCCCTCGATCCGCTTTCGTTGATCATCAACGTGTTGATGGGTTGGGTCCTCTACTACGCCCGCCGCTACGACGAGTCCATCGTCAAGCTCGAGGAGACCCTCGAGCTCGACCCCGAGTTCGCCCCGGCCGAGTTCTGGCTCGGGCAGGCCTACGAGCAACAGGGCCGCTTCGAGCAAGCCATCGCCGCCTTCGAGCGCGCTGTGGAGAGCTCGGGCCGGAGCCCGATGATGCTGGCCGCTCTGGGGCGGGTATTTGCCGACCAGGGTCGAAGCGACCGTGCCAGTGAGCTGCTCGAGGAGCTCGAGCGGACCGCCGAGAAGACCTATGTGCCCTGCTATTACATCGCCGCGATTCACTCGGGAAGCGGGGAGCGAGAGCTGACCCTCGAGTGGTTGGAAAGGGCCTGCGAGCAGCGGGAGAGCTGGATGGTCTTTCTCAACATCGATCCGATCTGGGACGGTTACCGATCCGAACCCCGGTTTCAGGCGCTGGTGGAGAGGGTGGGCCTCCCGCCCACCCGGCAGTGACGCAATGGCGCAATGACGCAGTGGACGATTGGAGCAAGTTCCACTGCGCCACTGCGAGCGAGCCGGAGGCTCGCGGCCACTGCGTCAAGGCGTCACTGCCTCAGTGCCCTGCTATCCCCTCCACTCCCGGTCTGAAGCGGTAGATCTGGAACGGGGCCGCGGCTCGCACCTGGCCCGGCGTCCGACCGATCACCTGCTGTAGGGCACTACAAGTGACGTAAAGCCAGCCGTCGGGTCCAAAGCTCAGCCCATCGGGCCAGCGGAGCCGCTCGTCCCGGACCAGAGTCTCAAGGCGGCCGTCGGCACCCAGCCGCACGATCGCCGAATGCTCGAGATCGGTGAGGTACAGGTTCCCCTCGAGGTCGATGCTGATGCCGTCGCTCATGGTCTTGACGGCCCAGGTCTCCACCCGGCTCGCCAGCTGCTCCTCGTCGAGCAATGGGTTGTCGAGGTCGGCGGCACGCACCCGGTACATGTGCCGGTCGGTCACTGGTGCGAAGTAGAGCCACTCCCCCGCCCGGTCGAGCGCGATGGAATCGACTCCCGGGCGGACGGCGAAGAGGCCGAAAACCCGCATCCTCCTACCCTGGACCACCGGGATGTAGGGCTCGGGCTCGACCGATCGATGACCCTCCAGCAGACGCCGGCAGGAACCTCTATCCAGGTCGTAGACCACCAAAGCCGGTCGCTGAGCAAAGATGCTGGCATCGGCTATGTAGATCCTGCGGCCGGTGGGATCGACCTGAAAATCGTTGAGATGCGACCCCAGCCCCGCGCACTTTCGGGGGAAGTCGAAGCGATGGACAATCTCATCCGTCGCCAGATCGAAGGCCAACAGCCGCGGCTGTCCGGTGCCGTGGTTGGCGTTGTCCAGCGTCCACAACCGGTTCTGCCGGTCGATCCGGAGGGAAAGCACAGAGACAAAGGCTTCGGGCTCGCTGCCGCCGGGCGATTGAAAGTCCGGTGTGGGATAGGCCACCGGCTTCCCGACGACCAGCTCGGCAACCCGGGTCTGGGGCCAGGCCTCCGGGTGAAAGGAGAAGAAGACCCGGCCATCGCCGGAGACTGCGATATTCCCCGGTGGAAGCTCCAGGTCGGCCACCGTCTCCAGCACCTCGGACGAGAAAAGCGGCTCGGTCGTCAGGTCGGGAAACCCAACCTCGCCGGCACCGTAGTGAACCCGAATGCCGATCAACAGGGCCACGATCAACACGGCCACCCCGGCCAACACCATCAAGACAACCCGCAACCAGGATCTTGTGCTACTCACGGTACCGGCATTCTAGCCCTCACCGCACTTGACAACTCCAGCCTTCCTCGGGCAAGCTCTGCCCAGCTTCCCAAGCTAGCCTGGGCAGTGGAAGGGCCGATGGATCGACCTCGAGAGAAGAACATGCGCCTCATATCACGCTTGGGATTTGCCGGATTCTTGTTCTTTCTGGTGAAAGGACTGCTCTGGCTGCTGGTCCCGGTACTGCTTGTGGCCTGGGGCTGGCTCAAAGCACTCTGAGAAGGGACAGACTATGGACACGAACGGAATCATGGAACGACTGCGTACGGAGACTCGTGATCTCCACGACCAGGCCGAGCAGAACCAGTGGCAGACACGGATGGTCCGAGGCGAGCTCACCCGCGACGACTACCAGCGCTGGCTCGGGCAGATGTTGCTCGGCCACCGCGCGCTGGAGAAAGAGCTGCGCGCGCTGCCGCTCGACCAGTTCCCCTACACGGCGATCCGCTCCGAGCACTACCAAGAGCCCTATCTGATCGCCGACCTCGAGCATTTCGGCGTCGATCCCGACACCATCGAGCCGCTGGCGACCACAAACGCGCTGATCTCCCGTATCGAGCAGCTCGCGCAAGAGCGGCCACTGGCTCTACTTGGCTTTCACTATGTCCTCGAGGGCAGCAACAACGGCAACCGATTCATCGCCAAGCGGCTGCGCGAGGTCTACGAGCTCGAGCCCGGTACCGGCGACCGTTACCTGGATCCCTACGGCGACCGCCAGCGCGAGATCTGGAAGCGTTTCAAGGAGGACATGGGCGGCGACGAGCTCTCGGCCGAAGATCAGGATCTTCTGGTCGCCAGCGCGCGCGAGATGTTCCAGGCCATCCACGACATCAGCAACGAGCTCGAAGCGACCAGCGAGTCAGGGGTCACGGCCGCAGCCCAATAGCCAGGGTGCACGTCAGCTGCCCTACTAGTCCTCGAACAGCCGCAGGTACTCGCCGTAACCTTCCGCCTCGAGATCATCCACCGGGATGAACCGCAGCGCCGCGGAGTTCATACAGTAGCGCTGGCCGGTAGGCTCGGGACCATCCGGGAAGACGTGACCGAGGTGGGAGTCGGCATGTTTGCTTCTGACCTCGGTCCTCACCATGAATAGGGTCTTGTCCTGCTTTTCGACGATGTTCTCCTCTTCCAGCGGCCGTGTGAAGCTGGGCCAACCGGTTCCGGAGTCGTACTTGTCGGTGGAGCTGAAAAGCGGCTCGCCGGAGACGACATCGACGTAGATTCCCTGCTTCTTGTTGTCCCAGTACTCGTTGCGAAAAGCGCGCTCGGTTCCATCCATCTGGGTGACCTTGAACTGTTCCGGACTGAGGGTCTGCTGAAGCTCCTCCTTGGAGGGCTTGTCGAAGGTCTCCCAAGAGCTCTGGTCGTTTTTCATGCCCTTCTTCTCCTCACCCCAGGTCCGCCGCAGGTAGCCGGCACGGCCCGAGCCTTCGCGGTACCGCTTGTAGTGGGCCGAGTTCTTCTTGTAGTAGTCCTGGTGGTAGCGCTCGGCTTCATAGAAAGGAGTAGCCGGGAGAATCTGGGTGACGATCGGCTTGTCGAACCGACCCGATTGTGCGAGCTCGTCGCGTGATTCCTCGGCCGTTCTCTTTTCTTCCTCATCGCTGTAGAAGATCGCCGTCCGGTACTGATTGCCACGATCGGCGAACTGCCCACCGTCGTCGGTTGGATCGATCTGCATCCAATAGATATCGAGGAGCTCCCGGAAGCTGACCTTCGAGGGGTCATAAACGATCTGGATGGCTTCCAGGTGACTCGTCTTGCCGGCCGACACCTCTTCGTAGGTCGGATTCTTCTCATCGCCACCGGAATAGCCGGAGATGACCGCATCTACGCCGTCGAGGTTCTCGAACGGCGGCTCCATGCACCAAAAACAACCGCCAGCAAATATGGCCTCTTTCAACCCATCCTCCTTCTCTTTGTTACCCGAGGCGGCGGCACAAGCGGCCAAGCCGCACACGATTCCCAGAATAGCCAGTGTCTTCATGGTCATTTACCACTCCCTTCCAGCAAGTCCATGGACAAGCTAGCAGCTCATTCTCACAACACTCTCACAGGGCGTTCAAATTTCCATACGGCTATTACTTCTCTCCAGGTTCAACTGATGCGGCTGGCCTTCGTGCCAGCCCGACCTGCTTGGTATCTCACCAGATTCTCGACTATGCTTGCACCCACAAGGGGAATGGAGATCGAGAATGCGGTCCTCAGCGAAACTGTTTGCGCTGGCCCTTCTGTTCGGCCTCTTCGCCTCCTGCGGGATCTATGAGAAGGCCGAGCTGAAACATCGAATGGAAGTACGGGTGAAGAGGGTCCTCGAAGGGTCACGATCCGGCGGCGGTCCACCGACGGTCACTCAACAGGAGGCGATCTGCCGCTGGTGGGCAGACATGATTCTCATCTCCGACCAGTGGGAGCTCGGCCGGGCCGCCGATGCCTACGACAGGTGGAGGCGTGAGGGCGGTATCTACGACAATCTCACGGCATTCGAGATTACTTCGGTCGAGATTGTCGAAGGCGCCACCCCGGACACGGCCATTGTCGCCGGATCGGTCGACGGCCGGCCCTTCGAGATGAAGGTCCCCGATGCCGAGCCCATCAGCTGGGTAAAGGCTCCCAAGCGCTGAGCCTCTACTGAAGGAGAGCCACGGATGAGTGATCTGGACCGTCTGAACCGACCCGAGCGGAGAGCGGCCGTTCGCGTCTCCAAGTCGATCGACTTTCTCTACTCCTCCGACAGCCCGCCCATTCCGGCCCGCATCGAGGATCTCAGCGAGTCCGGAGCCTACGTCGACACGACGCACCCCCTCACTGTCGGCACCAAGGTCGATTTCAGCTTTCATCTTCCGGGAGCGGAAGAGGGCGAGCCGATTCTGGGGCGTGGCCGGGTCGCCTGGGTCGACCCGATGGTGGGTATTGGACTCGAGTTTCTCGACCTGGAGGAGGACGACCGCAAGCAGATCCGGTTCTATGTCGCTTCCGTCTTCTTTGGCGAGGAGCGAAGGGATATCCCTGTCCCTTAGCCTTTGCGGCGCGAAATCGAGGATCAAACAAAGGCCGAGGCCGGCCCCTCGGGTCCAAAATAGACCGAGGCGACAAAGTACCTGAGTCGCTGCCGATCCTCCTCGGAGAGCTGCTGGAACTCCAACCCGACACCCACCATCGGCTGCACCCAGACCACCCGACCTCGTCCCTCGATGGGCGAGGGATCTTCAGGATAGGGCAGACGAAAGCTGAAATCGACGTGGCTGCCGACCGTCAGCGGGTGGGTGGTGTCGACAAAGGCACCGGTCTCGCTGATGTCTTCGAGCCGCGCCTTGATCGAGGGGCTGTCGGCCGAGTAGAGAAAGTCAATCGATTTGGCCACCCGCACCGCCCCCCTGCGATCCGGTTTGTCGGCGGAAAGTAGGTCGTTCATGTAAGCCTCCTCTCTAAGGCTCGATCCACCGTGGGCCAGCAGGGCCGGTCTTGGCGGTGCATACAGATCTATTGCAATTTTCAAAAGTGCACATACGGTGCCAACCGTTCCGAGCTCCCATCGGCGGCCACCGGCAGCCCGACAGCAATCGTCTAAGTATCTATTATTAGGTAACTTACAACGAGGCGCACGAGATATCCGCCGACTCCGCCGAGCGTCGAGTAGGGCTTGACCGACTCGCGGTTTCTGTCACCAATCTACCCAATAGTGTCACCCTGTCGAGTCCCCCGGGTGCGGCTTCGTCGGCGTCGAAGGACTTCATCTGCCTGGGCACTCCCACCGGATGGGAGACCGGGTCTGTCGAGAGGCCCTCATCATGAAGAGTACCCATCGGAAATCCACTTCTTACATCCTCCTGGCAACGGCACTCGCCGCCTTCGCCGCATGCCGCGGCACGAGCAGTCCCACGGATCCGGGCATGCCGACGACACCGGTCTCCCTGTCTCTCTCCATGGAGACGGCTCACTTCCGGCTGGAGTACACCGCGCAGGACGCCGACAAGATGGATGCCTACGCCGCGGCGTTGGAAGCCAACCACCCGCGGATCACCCGCGACCTCGGTCAGCCCAATCTGCCGAGGATTACCGGTCGCTTCTTTCCCGATCGGGCGTCGTACACCGCCGCCACCGGCTGGGACGCTACGGGTTCGGTCGATGGACCGACGATGTTCAGCGTGGTGGCCTCACCGCTGCAGCTGAGCCTGCCGGTGCACGAGTTTGTCCATAATGTGGCCCTCCACCTCAATCCAGACGCCTATCAGACCGTCTGGCTGTGGGAGGCGACCGCGGTCTTCGAGGCCGAAGAGTTTGTCCACCCGGCGACCGTGCCCTGCCTGGCAGATGGTGATCTTCCGACTTTGGCCCAGGTCAGCGTCCGAACCGGCGACTGCAACATTTACCGGGTCGGCTACACCATCGTCGAGCTCATCGTCGAGCGCTGGGGCTTTGCCGAGCTGCGCGCCCTCATCCGCGCCGATGGTGACACGCAGTCGGTTTTGGGCCTCTCGACTCGGGAGTTCGAGGCCGCCTGGGAGGAGTTCGTGGAAAAGCGTTATCTCTAGACCCTCCCTCCCGGAGGTGCGGTACACTTGCGGCAGTTCTTCCACCGCCGAGGGCTGTTGCAGAACTTGAAGCTGGTCAGTCCTACCGTTGTGTGGGGGCGCCATGCCACGAGCTCTCTTGGTCTATCCGCAGTTCCCTGAAACATTCTGGGGGCATCAGAGGGCCCTTCGGTTCCTTGGGCTCCGCGCCACGCATCCGCCTCTGGGCCTGCTGACTGTAGCGGGGATGCTGCCCAAGGAGTACCAACTCCGACTGGTCGACCTCAACGTGAGGCCAGTCGAGGTGGAAGACTGGCACTGGG
>SBFI01000460.1 GCA_006227875.1 Acidobacteriota bacterium | reverse complement strand
TCAAGACCAAGTGAGCCCGTGGTCATCAATCGAGGGAGTCGAATCGTGCTGAGAACCGCTGCCAGAACCGTACCCCGGACGATCCGGCCAGGGCGCTTCCTAGTCGCGGCCCTGGCCCTCGTCTTTCTCTTGTTGCCGATGGCCGGCGACGCCGAGGAAGCAACGCCGGCCTATCAGGAGAGCGACTTTCTATCCAAGACTCGCCAGTTGAGTTTCGAGGGCGCGCGGGCCGGCGAGGGCTATTTCTCGCCCGACGGCACCAAGATGGTCTTCCAGAGCGAGCGCGAGCCGGGGAATCCCTTCTACCAGATCTATCTGATGGACATGACGACCGGGGACACGAAACGGATCTCACCCGGGACGGGCAAAACCACCTGTGCCTTCATCCGCCCCGGCAGCGGCGACATTCTCTTTGGCTCGACACATCACGACCCCAGATCAGCGGAGTACCAGCAGGCCGAGCTGGACTTCCGGGCCTCGGGCAAATCGCGGCGCTACTCCTGGGACTACGACCCGGAGATGGAGGTCTACGTCGCCGACGGCGAGACCGGCGAGCTGGTCAACCTGACCAAAGTCCGCGGCTACGATGCCGAGGCCAGCTACTCACCCGACGGCGAATGGATCGTCTTCTCCTCGATGAGGGACGCCTACAACCGCGAGCTGAGCGCCGAGGAGGAAAAGGTGCTGGAGATCAACCCTTCGTACTTTGGGGAGATCTACATCATGCGGGCCGACGGCTCGGGTCAGCGCCGACTGACCGAGGCGCCGGGCTACGACGGTGGCCCCTTCTTCTCGGCCGACGGCTCCAAGATCGTCTGGCGCCGGTTTGACAAGGACGGGCTGATCGCCGATGTCTGGACGATGAATCCCGACGGCTCGAAGCAGACCCAGATCACCGACTTCGGCGCCATGAGCTGGGCGCCCTACTTCCACCCCTCGGGTGAGTACATCCTCTTTGCCTCCAACAAGCTCGGCTTTGCCAACTTCGAGGTCTTCATGGTGGACGCCGCCGGCAAGAAGGAGCCGGTGCAGGTGACCACCACCGACGGTTTCGACGGTCTGCCGGTGCCGACCCCGGATGGCAAGAGCCTGGTGTGGACCTCGAATCGACACAACGGCGGCCAGGGCAACGCCCAGCTGTTCAGAGCGCAGTGGAATCACGACAAGGCCCTCGCGGCGCTGGCCGCCGCACCCGCCCGCACCGACAACTGAACGGTAGGACTCCATGAGACAGACTTCTCGCCTCCGCCTCCTGGCGGTCGCCCTGATCGGGGTGATCATCCTGTCGGCCGATCCGGCGCCGGCCGCAGCCCAAGAACCCAGAGAACATGTCGAGTATCTGGCATCAGACGAGCTGGAAGGCCGGCTGACCGGCACCGAAGGCGAGCGCCTATCTGGTACGAGAGCTCGAACAGCTCGGTGCCAGTCCGCTTCCGGGTCGGGAGAGCTTCGAGCTGCCGTTCGAGTTCACCGCCGGCTCGAGCGACGCCGGCTCCACGATCAAGGTCCGGCGTGACGGTGCCGAGCGCGGTTGGACGGGTGTCGAGAAGATCCAGGCGCTATCGCTCTCCGACTCCGGGGTGGTAACCGGCCCGGTCGTCTTTGCCGGCTATGGCATCGTAGTGCCGCCGGGAGGGGAGACCTACTACGACAGCTACACCGGTCTCGATGTCGAGGGAAAGGTCGCTGTCGTTCTGCGCTACTACCCCGAGGATGCCGACAAGGAGACCCGAGCGGCGCTGGCGCGGTTCTCGGGTCTTCGACACAAGGCCCTCCAGGCCCGCGAGCGGGGCGCCAAGGCTCTGGTCATCGTCACCGGACCCCGGTCGCCCAACGCCGGCGAGACCGTGCCCATGTCCTTCGATTCCGCCATCGCCGGCTCCGGCATCGTCGCGGCCAGCATTGGTGGCGAGGTCGCCGAGGCGCTGTTCGAGCTCGCCGGCGACAAGACCCTCGGTGAGGCGCAGAAGTCGCTCGACGACGCCAACCCCCATATCACCGGGTTCGATCTCGATGGAGTGGAGATCACACTCGACGTCAAGGTCGATAGGGAGAAGCGGACCGGTCACAACGTCGTCGGGGTGCTGCCCGGCAAGGCCGTCGGCGAGGTTGAAAAGCGCTACGTCGTATTGGGAGCCCACTACGACCATCTCGGCCGTGGGCGGAGCGGCGGCAACTCGCTGGCCCGCAAGGACGAGATCGGCGGCATCCACCACGGGGCCGACGACAACGCCTCCGGGGTGGCGGCGGTGCTAACCGCGGCCACGCAGCTCGCCAAGATGGATCGGCAGCGGGACGTGGCTTTGGCCTTCTGGTCGGGAGAAGAGCTCGGGGCCCTCGGCTCGCACGACTTCCTGGCCAGCGAGATCGTCGACCCCGACGAGATCGCCGCCTACGTGAATTTGGACATGGTCGGCCGCGTGCGGGACGACAAGCTGGTCCTCCAGGCGGCCGGAACCAGCTCGGTCTGGCCGCGTCTCATCGAGCAGAGCAACATACCGGTCGGCTTCGATCTCCAGACTCGCGACGATCCCTATCTGCCGACCGACACCCTCAACTTTGTCCAGGCCGGTATCCCCACCCTCGATCTCTTCACCGGCAGCCACGAGGAGTACCACCGCCCCGCCGACCGCGCCGAGACTCTCAACTATGAAGATCTGGAGAGGGTGGCTCGCTTTGGCGCCCTGGTGACCTACAAGACAGCCAATCTGGAGGCCGCCCCCGAGTTCATCGAGGTCGAGCGGGACCCGCAGGCCGGCGGCGGCCGTGAGGGGTCCCGCGTCTATACCGGCACCATCCCCGACTACACCGCCGAAGTGGAAGGGCTACGTCTCTCCGGTGTCATCGGTGGCGGTCCCGCTGAGGCCGCCGGCCTCCTGGAGGGCGACGTGATCGTAGAGCTGGCCGGCCAGTCGGTCGCCAACGTCTACGACTACATGTACGCCCTCGAAGCCCTCGAGATCGGTGAGCCGGT
>SBFI01000374.1 GCA_006227875.1 Acidobacteriota bacterium | reverse complement strand
AACAACGAAGCGGCCGGCCCGACCACGCGCCTTCGGCGCGCGGTGCCCGCCGGCCGAACCTTCTGGGAGTAGCTCCTAGCGGATCCCGGCTGAGAGGCAGGCACCCTAAACCGTCAGAGGTTCTTAGCCAGAAAGCACTGGAGTCCTCCCTCAAGTTGGCACGCCCTGTCGAAACGTCCGCTGTCAGGACTCGCGGGGCGGTGACGGGGCGGTGGTCTGCCGACGGAGCGACTGGGCGCTGAGGAGAAAACCAGGGCACCACCAAGACCGTAGAGCGTGCGCGGTTGGAGCGCAGTGGCAGACCACCGACACGTTGCCGACCCGCCGTGCCAGCCCGGGCTCGGGACCGGAGGGGGTTCTCCGGAGCGGAGCCATCTCCCGCGCAGCGGAGGGGAGCCCCCGCAGGTCACGAAACCGGGCCACCACAGACAACTAGGCATCTCGGCCGGTACGGGGCCTTCGCTTGCGGGTCGGGTGTGACTCGCCGGTGATACGCTCCTCGGCACGATGGAAGCGATTGTCCTTGCGGGTGGGAGTGGTACCCGTTTCTGGCCGCTCAGCCGGCGGCGAAGGCCGAAGCAACTTCTGGCTCTCGACAGTGAGCAGAGTCTATTGCGGGCCACGGTGAGCCGGTTGGCGCCCTTTATCGAGTCCTCATCGGTCTGGGTCTGCACTACGCGGGAGCTGGCGGCGGCGGTGAGAGAGGAGCTGCCGGAGGTGCCGGCGGCGCAGATCCTGGAAGAGCCGGCCGGCCGCAACACTTCAGCTGCTATCGGGTGGACGGTCCAGTCGATGCCGCCGGAGCTGCGCGCGGGTGCGGTCGCCGTGCTGCCGGCCGATCACCGGATCGCCGACGCCGAGGTGTTCAGGGGTGCTCTCGAGGTGGCGGAAGGGGTCTGTCTCCAGAGCGACCGGGTGGTCACCCTGGGAATCGCACCCCGCTGGCCGGAAACCGGATACGGGTATCTGCAGCTCGGCAAGGTGCTCGACACCGAGAGCCAGTTGCGCGAGGTCGTACGCTTTACCGAAAAACCGGACGAGGCGACGGCTCAGCGCTTTGTGGAGAGCGGTGACTATCTGTGGAACGCGGGCATTTTCATCTTTCGGGGTCAGCGGATGCTGGAACTGCTGGGTCGGTTTCAGCCGGAGATTGCGGCCGGCCTGGCCACTGTCGAGCAGGAGCCCGAACGGCTGACCGAGATCTACCCGCAGCTGCCGTCGATCTCTATCGACTTTGCCGTCATGGAGAAGATCGACGATCTGGTCACCATCCCCATCGACTGCGGCTGGAGCGATCTGGGCTCCTGGGCGGCTCTCCAAGAAGTGCTGGAAGGAGACGAGGCGGGCAACGTAACACGTGGGCGGGTGCTGACGATCGACAGCCAGGACAATCTGATCTTTGCCGAGGAGGGCTCGGTTGCAGCCGTGGGGGTGTCGGACATGGTGATCGTGCGCACCGGCGATACCGTCCTGGTGGTCCCCCGACGACGGGCGCAGGAAGTCCGTCGTCTCGTCAGCCTGCTCGAGGAGCAGGAGCTCGAAGAGCTTCTCTAGGATGAAGCCGACGCTGGTCAGTCTGTCGCGGAACGAGCTCGACCTGGCCCATCTTGCCGTACCCCTCCAGCTCGAGGAGCTTCTCGCGGGCGACGGGCCCTGGGAGGTGGAGATCGGATTCGGCAAGGGGCGTTTTCTTCTGCGCCGGGCGTCTGCCGAGACCGGTGGCCGCTTTCTCGGCATCGAGGTGGCTCGCAAGTACTACCGGCTGGCACAAAAGCGGATGCGGAAGCAGGGCTTGGGCAATGTGATTCTCATAGCCGGGGAGGCCCTCTATCTGCTGTCCGTTGCGCTGCCGGCCGCGTTTGCCAGCGTCGTCCACGTCTACTTTCCGGATCCCTGGCCGAAGAGCCGACATCAGAAGCGACGACTCTTCGATCCCGAATCGGTGGATCTGGTCATCGGACTGCTGCGACCCGGTGGGCGTCTCTACTTCGCCACCGATCACCTGGAGTACGGCGATCTGGTGGCCGAGATTCTGGGCTCACATCCGGCGATAACCGTCAGTACTCGCCAGGGGTTGTGGGAAGACGGGCCGCGCACCAACTACGAGGCCAAATACGAGAGAGAGAAGCGGCCCATCGTCCGCCTCGAAGCGACCCGCTCGGGCGAAGCGGGTGACGATTTGATCCATCCTCTGACGCGTCGGAGTCTGCTCGCTGCAGCCCGGCTGCCAGGCTCATGAATCGCGTCCGCGAGCTGATTCCCTACTTCCGTCGCTATCGCGGCAGGTTGATCTCTGGTCTGACGTCCATTCTGTTGTCCGTCGCCCTGGGTCTGTTGACCCCCATCGTGGTGGGCCGCGCCGTCGACACCTTTGTCGAGGATCCCTCACGCCGGACGCTGCTGACCTACGCCGGGCTGCTGGTCGGTATCACCCTGGTTCAAGGCATCTTTATTTTTCTCCAACGTCTTCTCCTGGTGACGATGAGTCGCAACATCGAGTTCGATCTGCGCAACGAGTACTTCGCCCATCTGGAGAAGCTGCCGCTCTCCTTCTATCAGCGCAACTACACCGGTGACCTGATGGCGCGGGGCACCAACGATCTGCAGGCGGTGCGAATGCTCTGCGGCCCGGCAATCATGTACAGCGCCAACACGCTCTTTACCGCCACCGGAGCGCTTTTCTTCATGTTTCGGATCCACGCCGGGCTGGCCCTGTTGGCTCTGTTTACCCTGCCCCTGGTCGCGGTAGCCACCAAAGTCTTTGGTCAAAGGATCCATCGGCTCTTTCAGAAGGTGCAGGAGCAGTTCTCGGCCATCTCGACCAACGTGCAAGAGAATCTCGCCGGGGGGCGCGTGGTCAGGGCCTACGCTCAGGAGGAGGCCGAGCTTCTACGATTCGAGAAACTGAACACCGAATATGTCGAGCGCAATCGTCGGCTGATCCGCTGGACGGCGGCTTTTCATCCGCTGCTGCATGGCCTGGTCGGGTTGGGCTTCGTGGCGGTGCTCTGGTACGGCGGCGGTCTGGTGGCAAGAGGTGTCATTACCGTTGGCCAGTTCGTGACCTTCACCTTCTTTCTTTCGCGGCTGGTCTGGCCGATGATCGCCATCGGTTGGGTGATCAATCTGGTCCAGCGTGGGAGTGCTTCTCTCGGACGGATCCTGGAGGTTCTGGACACGGTGCCGGAGATCCGCGACGAGCCGCCGCTGGTCGACGGCGAGCACATCCGTGGGGCGATCACCCTCGACAACCTGAGCTTTGCCTGGGAGGTTGATGGCCAGCCTGTCCTCAGTCAGATAGACCTCGAGGTGGAAGCCGGGAAGACGGTGGCCATCGTGGGTCGCACCGGGGCCGGCAAGAGCACACTACTGTCGCTCATCCCGAGGCTGGCGGATCCGCCTGAGGCATCGGTGTTTGTCGACGGGATCGACGTTCGTCGCTTCCCGTTGACTGATCTGCGCTCCGCGGTGGCCGCGGTGCCGCAAGAGACTTTTCTCTTCTCATCGACACTGGGGGAGAACATCGCCCTTGGCCGGCCGGAAGCATCTCGATCCGAATTGGAGGCGGCAGCCCTCGCCGCCGGCCTGGGTGAGGAGATGGAAGGATTCTCCAACGGGCTCGATACACTCGTCGGCGAGCGAGGGATCACGCTATCGGGTGGTCAAAAGCAGCGGGTGGCTCTCGCCCGGGCGTTGCTCAAGGATTCACCGGTGTTGCTGCTCGACGATTGTCTGTCCGCCGTGGATACCCACACCGAGGAACAGATCCTGAGCAATCTGCGGGAGATCTTCGAGGAGCGGACGGTTTTGCTCGTCTCTCATCGCATCTCGACGGTGAAGGAGGCCGATCTCATCATGGTGCTCGACGAGGGTCGTGTCGCCGAGCGGGGAAGACATGACGATCTCGTCCGGGAGGACGGCATCTATGCGGATCTTCACCATCGCCAGCTGCTGGAAGAGGAATTGGCGGCGGTCTGATCAAGAGCAAGAGAAGGAAGGACGGACATGCGTGTACTGATCTCCGGCGGCTCGGGTCTCGTGGGGCTCGCTCTTGCCGAGCGGCTGATTCAATCGGGTCACCGGGTGGTGATCACGAGTCGTAACCCGGCGAGGGTGAAGAAGGTACCCCGTGGGGTGAAGGTCGAGGCGTGGGATGCCGCGTCGTGGCAGGAGCTGGTGCCGCTGGTCGACGGTGCCGATGCGGTCGTCCATCTGGTGGGTGAGAACCTGGCCGCCGGGCGTTGGACCAAGAAGAGAAAGCAACGCATCCAAGACAGCCGGGTTGGGTCGAGCCGGGCGGTGGCCACGGCCATCGCCAACGCCAAGAGCCAGCCGGGTGTCCTGGTCCAGGCCTCGGCGGTCGGCTACTACGGTCCGTGTGGGGACGAGGAGATCGACGAGGAAGCGACCGCGGGCGAAGATTTTCTCGCCGGTCTTTGCCGGGAATGGGAGGAGGCCAGCGCCGAGGTCGAGGACCAGGGGGTGCGGCGACCGCTGCTGCGGACCGGACCGGTATTGAGCACCGAGGGCGGAGCCCTTCCACGGATGCTTCTTCCTTTCCGACTCTTTGTCGGTGGGCCGCTGGGCAGCGGCCGACAGTGGTTCCCGTGGATCCACCTCGAGGACGAAGTCGGTGCGATCTGTTTTCTCCTGGAGCATGGT
>SBFI01000323.1 GCA_006227875.1 Acidobacteriota bacterium | reverse complement strand
TCGCCGACGGAAAACTGATTTTCCAGACCCCCGCTGCCGACATCGATCTCGCTGACGTGTGCAAGCCCTTCGAGACCCTCGAAAATGTCCACAAACAGACCGAAGTCGGTTACGTTGACCACCCGTCCCGTGACCGTGTCGCCGACCCTGTTCTCGGCCACAAAAGAGTCCCACTCGTTGGGCAGAAACTCCTTGATCGAGAGCGAAACCCGCTGATTCTCGACATCGATGTTGGTCACCCGGGCTTTGACGTCATCGCCCTTCTTGACGATCTCGCTCGGGTGCTTCACCCGCTTGGTCCAGCTCATGTCGGAGACATGGATCAAGCCGTCGATCTCGTCCGTGATCTGAACAAAGGCTCCAAACTCGGTCAGGTTGCGGACCTTGCCTTCGATCACCGAGCCCACAGGATGGCTGACGGCCAGCTCCTCCCAGGGATTGCGCTCGGCCTGCCGCAACGACAGGCTGATTCGGCGCTGCCCGAGGTCGAGCTCCGAAACGATGGCTTCCACCTCGTCGTCGACGTTGAGAATCTTGGCCGGATTGACGACCTTCTTGGTCCACGACATCTCGCTGACGTGGATGAGACCCTCGACGCCCTCTTCCAGCTCGATGAAGGCACCGTAGTCGACCAGACTGACGACCTTCCCGCGAACACGGGACCCCAGGGGATACTTCTTGTCGACCAGTGTCCAGGGATCTTCCGATCTCTGCTTGTAGCCCAGCGAGACCCGCTCGGTCTCGGGATCGAACTTGAGGACCACGACCTCGATCTCGTCGCCGACGGAGAAGTACTCGGAGGGATGATTGACTCGTCCCCAGGAGATGTCGGTGATGTGCAGCAGACCGTCGATACCGCCCAGGTCGACAAAGACACCATAGTCGGTGATGTTCTTGACCACGCCCTGTAGACGGACACCCTCGGCGAGCCGCTCGAGAGTCTCCGCCTTCTTGGCCGCGAACTCCTTGACCAGAACCGCCTTGCGAGAGAGCACGACGTTGTTGCGGCGGCGATCCATGCTGATGACCTTGAACTCGAGATCCTTGCCCCGCAGGGATTCGAGATTCTTCACCGGCTTGATATCCACCAGGGACCCAGGCAGAAAAGCGCGGATGCCGACGTCGACCGTCAAGCCGCCCTTGATTCGATCGATGACCCGGCCGTGGATGATCTCTCCGGCCTTGTAGCTCTTCTCGATCTCCGCCCAGACTTTCATCCTCTCCGCTTTCTGCTTGGAGAGAACAACATGGCCCTCGGCGTCCTCGGTCCTTTCCAACAGGACCTCGACGTCATCGCCGACTTCTACCGTGACATTGCCTTCGTAGTCCGTGAACTCTTCGATCGGAACCAGGCCCTCGGACTTGTAGCCGACGTCTACAACCACATGATTGGAACTGATGCCGATGACATGCCCGGTGACGATCTGCCCCTCCGCGAGATGCCGCATGCTCTCGTCATAAAGCGACACCATCTCATCGTAATCGAGCTCGGTCTTCTCCTCTTCGTTGCCTTCGGCGTCGGCAACTTCGGACGACCGCTCCTGTTCTTCAATGGACTCCATGAAAAAACAACCTCCTGAGTTTCTTGGGATCAGGCTGGACGCCTGTTCTTCCCTCCGGCGGGAAGGTCGAGTCCTGCGCAAGTCGTTTAGAACTCGAAGGTTCAGAGTATAGGGGGCGACTCCGGCGGGTGTCAACCCGAAGCTGCTCCGCCGGCTTCGAGGGCCACCCGGATCTCACCCCGCACCGCCGTCGATTCTTCGACCTCCAGACGGCGGCGCAGGATCTCTTGGGCCGCGGGACCACCGATGCGCCCCAGCGCCCAGGCCGCATGCCGGCGGACGAGATCCGAGCCGCTCGTCAGGGCTGAGCCCAGGGCCGGCACGTAGGCGGCGTCGTGGGAATTGCCCATGGCCACGGCGGCATTGCGCTGCAGCCCTTCCTGCTTGGCCCGTTTCATCGGACTGCCGCGAAAGGTCTCGACATAGCTGTCGCGTCCAAGGGTGAGCAGGCCTGCCAGATCGAGGCGGGAGCGCTCCGCCGTCAGCCGCAACTCGGGATGGTTTCGGGGCTCGGGCCCGGTATTGACCGGGCAGACCTCCTGGCAGATGTCACAGCCAAAGACCCAACTGCCAAGCGACGGTCGTACCTCGGCCGGAATCTCCCCTCGATGCTCGATCGTCCAGTAGCTGATACAGCGATTGCTGTCGAGCCGATAGGGCTCCGGCAGGGCATCCGTCGGGCAGGCCTCCAGGCAGGCCACACACGAGCCGCAGAGATCGGCTGCCGGTTTATCCGACTCCAGCTCCAAATCGAGGAACAGCTCGCCCAAAAAGAACCAGGAACCGGCCTCGCCATCGAGCAGATTGGTGTTCTTTCCCACCGCACCAATACCTGCCCGGGCCCCCAGCTCCCGCTCCAACACCGGCCCGGTATCCACATAGGGGCGGCTGTGGCAGCCGGGGAATCCCTCGGAGATTCTGGCCGCCAGACGCTGCAGACCCTGGAGGAGGAGGTCGTGGTAGTCGAGTCCGCGGGCGTAGCGGGCCACCCAGGGCCAGAGATCCCCCTCGGGAGCCGAATCACCCGCCAGCGGGTGGTACTGGAGGGCGACACAGAGCGCCGATCTGGCACCGCCGTCCAGCATCGATCTGGGGTCGAGACGCAACTCGACCCGCCGGGCCAGATAGGCCATGTCGGCGTGATCTCCCCGCTCGAGCCAGCTCAGATAGGCCTCCCCGGTCCCGGAGGGCTCCAGCCGGGCGACGCCGGCGCGATCGAAGCCCTCCTCGAGGGCCCAACCCTTCAGCAGCTCCGCTCGCTTACGGGGGTCCATTTCCAGGCGATCTTAGCCTGCATTCTCCGCCATTGCGGGGGTGGCCTCTTCGGTTGCCGCCATCGGCGTCGATCGAGTAAAATCAGACCTGATCGACGACCCGCGAACCGGAGCGATCTGGCCTCCCCGATCGGGTCACTGAAACAGCCAAATTCCGGCACTCTCGAGCACTGAGCCGGCAAGATCTTCAGGGTCTTTCTGCTCGCAGCCGTTCGCATTCGGCTCGCCTCCAGATGCCGGGGACAGTTCCCAAAGATCCCACTATCCGAAGTGACCAAAGGAGCCGAGATGGAGACCTTCGAAAAGCTCGCCGAAATGGGTCACGAGAGAGTTCTCTTGTGCTCGAACCGCGAAGTCGGTCTGCAGGCCATAATCGCGGTTCACTCGACCGTTCTGGGTCCCGGCCTGGGCGGGGTCCGAATGTGGCCCTACAAGAACTCCGAGGAAGCCATCAAGGATGCGCTGCGGCTGTCCAGGGGGATGACCTATAAGGCCGCGGCCGCCGGTCTGAACCTCGGCGGCGGTAAGGCGGTGATCATCGGCGACCCCAAGAAGGACAAGAGTGAAGCCCTTTTTCGATCCTTTGGCCGGTATGTCGAATCGCTCGGCGGTCTCTACATCACCGCCGAAGACGTCGGTACCGACATGGAGGACATGGAGCTCATCCTGACCGAGACCAGATGGGTTACCGGTGTCTCCCCCGCCCACGGTGGAAGTGGGGATCCGTCTCCGGTTACCGCCTATGGCACCCTGCAGGGGATCAAGGCCGCCGCCAAGTGGAAATACGGCGACCCGTCGTTGGACGGACGCTCGGTGGCCATCCAGGGCCTTGGCAGCGTCGGCTACTATCTCGCCAAATACCTCAAGGAAGAGGGTGTCAAGCTGATCGGCGCCGACATCGACTCCGAAGCGGTCGACCGGGCCTCGTCGGAGCTCGGTGTCGAGATCGTGTCGACCGACGAGATCGTGGAGGTGGACTGCGATGTTTTGGCACCCTGCGCCCTGGGCGCGGTGCTCAACAAGGAGAGCATCCCGAACCTGCGCTGCAGCATCGTTGCCGGTGCCGCCAACAACCAGCTGGACAAGGCCAAACGGGACGGCCTGGCTCTACACGAGCGGGACATCCTCTACGCACCCGACTTCGTCATCAACGCCGGCGGTCTGATCAACGTTTACAACGAGCTGGCCGGCGCGTACAACCAGGAGCGGGCGTTGCGCATGACGCGCGGCATCTACCTCAACCTGATGCGGGTTTTCGAGATTTCCAAGACCGAGGGGATTCCTACCTACGTCGCAGCGGATCAGATGGCCGAGGAGCGGGTCGGCAAGATCAAACAGCTTGGTGCGCGGCATTGGGGTAGGTTCATCAGCAACCACCACCCCGAGGTCTAGGGTATTAGCGGCTTAGTGTTGCTTGGAGATCTCGCCGATGCGGCGCACGATCTCCTCCACCACACCGTCCACATCGAGGTCACCGGTTTCGACCGGCTCGTAGGTGGCGTCCAGCGTCAACGGTGAATCCGCGCGAGTGGTGTCACGGAAGTCCCTTCGCGTGACCTCCTCCCTGACCTCCTCACGTGAGCTCGCCGGCCAGCCGGCCTTCCGCAGCTGGTTGAATCTCCTCTCCACCCGTACATCGGTCGGCGCCTCGAGAAAGAATTTGAAGGGGGTCTCGGGAAAGACCTTGGTGCCTATGTCACGGCCTTCCAGCACCGCACCGGTCTCCTTCGCAAGGGCACGCTGCAGGCTCACCATCTTTCGCCGCACCTCGGGGTGGACCGACACCTGCGACGAAGCCTCCGATACCTCGGGTGCGCGGATTCGTTCGCCCAGCGCCTCACCG
>SBFI01000298.1 GCA_006227875.1 Acidobacteriota bacterium | reverse complement strand
GATCGAGGCCGGGGCGGTGCACGGTCTTTTGGACCAGCTCGACGAATCTTTCGACCGAGCCGTCTCTATGCTCAAGGACTGTGAAGGACGTGTGGTCTGTAGCGGCATGGGCAAGAGCGGCATCATCATGAAGAAGCTGGCCGCGACGCTCTCTTCCACCGGTACCCCGGCTCTCTTTCTCCACCCCGCCGAGGCCATCCACGGCGACCTGGGGATGCTGGCGGCAGGTGACGTGGTGCTGGCCGCCTCCTACTCCGGCAACACCGAGGAGCTTGTGCGGCTGGTCGAGACCTTGAAAAGGCTCGGGGTGCCGCTGATCATGCTCACCGGCAAGACCGCGAGCCCGCTGGCCCGACATGCCGATGTTCTCCTGCGCGTCGCCATCGATCAGGAGGCCTGTCCGCTGGATCTGGCCCCCACGGCCTCGACCACAGCGACCCTGGCGCTGGGTGACGCTCTGGCCATGGCTGTGCTCGAGGCCAAGGGGTTTACTCACGAGGATTTCGCCCGCCTCCACCCCGGCGGCCAACTGGGCAAGCACCTGTTGAAAGTCGAACAGCTGATGCACACGGGCGATCAGATGCCCGCGGTCACCGCGGCCACCCCCATGCGGGACGCCATCTACGAGATGTCGCGCAAGGGGCTTGGGATCACCGCGGTCGTCGACGAGGAGGGCCGGCTGCTGGGTTGTATCTCGGATGGCGACTTGCGCCGCCTGCTGGAGAAGGACGAGACCCTGCTCCAACAGACCGCGGGCGACTGCTCGAAGCCGAACCCACGCACGATCGCCCGTGACGAGCTCGCCCCGGCGGCACTCAAGACCATGGAGGAGAATCGCATCACCTCGCTCTTTATCTGTGACGACGAGGGGCGGCTCGACGGCATTCTCCACCTCCACGATCTGTGGGGTCTGGAGCTCTTCTGATGGGGGTGCTGAGCGAACAGGAGCTCGCCCGTCGAGCGGCCGAGCTGGAGTGGCTGCTCTGCGACGCCGACGGGGTGCTAACCGACGGCGGTCTCTACTACGATCACCGCGGCTACCGCCTCCAGCGTTTCAATGCCAAAGACGGTCTGGGACTCAAGCTGGCCCAGCGGGCCGATCTCAAGGTGGGGATCCTCTCCGGTCGCACCTCGAAGCCGGTCGAGCGCCGCAGCGCCGAGCTCAAGCTGGATGCCTGTATGACCGGGATCCACGACAAGCAGGCGGCCTTCGAAGAGTTTCTGGAGCGGCACAACACCGTCCCCCGACGGGTCGCCTTTATCGGTGACGACCTCCCCGATCTGGTGGTATTGAGTCTGTCGGGCCTCTCCTTTGCGCCGGCCGACGCGGTGCCCGAGGTCCGCACCGTTGTTCACCGGGTGCTGGAGGCCGGCGGCGGCCACGGCGCAGTGCGCGAGATGGTGGAGATCATCCTCAGGGCGCGCGGGGTGTGGGACGAGATCTTCTCGCGGTTTACCTTCGACGGATGAGGAAGGGACCCACCCCCTCCCGGGGCTTGAGGGCTTGAGGGCTTGGGTGCTCGAGCTAGTGGCCGTGCCTACAGACGCGACTAATCGGGGTAGACGGTAGTCCAGTCCGACTTCATGTCGACCAACACCCAACCGCGCTCGGCCGCTTCGTCGAGTCCGCGGTCGAGTCGGCCGACATGGGAGTCCCGGTCGTAGGCCCACTCGCGCTCGGCGTCGGTGTGGTGGACGATAACCCCGAGCCGAGACCCGTCACCGGCAGTCGTCCACTCCAACATCTGGAAATCGCCGTCGGAGTTGCCGAAGGCGGCGATGGGGCGCCGGCCGATGTGGCTGTTGATGCCGACGGGCTTGCCTTCCTTGTCGTTGATGAAGTCGATCTCAGGGATTCTGACCAGCACCGGCTCGCCGTTGCGCACTTCGAACTTGGTATTGACGCTCGAGCCCACCACCTGCTCGGGCGACACCCCATAGACCTCCTCGACCCAGGGGCGCATGAACTCGATGCCACCGCCAGAGACGATGTAGGCCTTGAAGCCGTGGGCCCGGAGATAGTCGAGCACCTCCAGCATCGGTTGATAGACGAGCTCGGTGTAGGGGCGGTCGAGCTCGGGGTGACGGGCGGTGGCCAGCCACTCTTTCACGATCTGCTCAAACTCGGTGGTGGTCATCCCGGTGTGCGAGGCCATCACCAGCTCGAGCAGACCGTGCTCGCCGGTGGCCGCCACCGCTTCTAGATCACCTTCCAAGACTCCCTTGAAGGGTTGCTTCTCTTTCCATTCCGGGTGGTCGGCTGCCAGGGCCTTGACCCGGTCGATGGCAAAGAACAGCTGGAAGTAGACCGGTCTCTCCGACCAGAGGGTGCCATCATTGTCGAAGACGGCAATGCGCTCGGCCTCGGGGACGAAATCGGGGTTAGCCGGATCGGTCACCCGGGCGACGAAGTCGACAATGGCCTGCTTGGCGGCGCCGTTGTTCCAGGATGGTAGGGCCGGCGGCGATGACTCGGCGACCGAGTCTTGGGCGGCCGGCATCGAGTCTTCCCCGCCGGGCCGACAGGCTAGACCCAGGACGCTGATACCAAGGAGTAAGACCTGGACAGCAATTCTTCTTTTTCCGGTAATCGTCATCGACACTCCTCGTAGGTGTTGCAGAGTCCTCGATCCAAAGGCGAGGTAAGAAAGCGACGGCGGAGCTCCAGCCCGCCGCCGCGTATTGGTCAATACCTGAGCATAGTCAGACCGGGGGACCCCCTCGGTTCTCTAGCCTCCAGACGGTGAGAGCTTCTCCATCACCTGGTCGAGGCTGAAGCTCGCCGCCTTCTGCCGCGGTGGGAACTCCTGGAAGGTTGCCAGGAAGTTGCCCACATAGGTCTGCGCCGGCACCAGCAGATAGGCGCGGTCGAGCACCCAGTCGAAGTAGCTGTTGGAGGTGATGGTCGCCCGCTCGTAGGGGTCGCGCCGCAGGTTGAGGATCAGAGGCACCCTGAGCGGCACAAAGGGCTCCATCCACACCCGGAAGGTTCCGGTGGATTTTTGTTCCATGAAGATGAGCTTCCAATCCTCGTAGCGCAGAGCGGTGAGGTCGCCGTCGTCGGAGAAGTAGAAGATCTCCTTCCGCGGGCTCTTGTCGGTCTGGCCGGTCAGCAGCGGCAGAACGTTGTAGCCATCGAGATGCACCTTGTAGCTGCGACCGATGGCCTCGACACCGCCCGCCCTGAGCTTCGATTTAATCGCCGGCTCGCCGGCGGCGGCCAGAAAGGTGGGCAGCCAGTCCATGTGGTGGACGATCTCGTTGGTCACCGAACCGGCCTCGATGCGACCCGGCCAGCGGATCATCGAGGGCACCCGCCAGCCACCCTCCCAGTTGGTGTTCTTCTCACCCCGGAATGGGGTCATTGCGGCATCGGGCCAGGTGTTCATGTGGGGACCGTTGTCGGTCGAGTAGAAGACGATGGTGTTGTCGGCGATACCGAGGCGGTCGAGCGCGTCGAGGAATTTGCCGATGTGCATGTCGTGCTCGACCATGCCGTCGGAGTACTCGTCCTGACCCGAGATACCGCGCAGCTCGGGCTTGACATGGGTGCGGAAGTGCATCCGCGTGCCGCTCCACCAGACGAAGAAGGGAGTGTCCGCCTCGACGGCGCGCTCGATGAACTCGATGGCCCGGTCGCTGGTGTCGTCGTCGACGGTCTCCATCCGCTTCTTGGTCAGCGGGCCGGTGTCCTCGATCCGGCCGTCGGCAAAGCTGTGAATGACACCGCGGGGGCCGAACTTCTCGCGAAAGGTCATGCCGCCGGCCACAACCATGTCGCCGGGGTAGTCCTCGTTCTCGGGCTCCTCCTCGGCGTTGAGGTGATAGAGGTTGCCGTAGAACTCGTCGAAGCCGTGGTTTGTGGGCAGGTGCTCGTCCCGGTCGCCCAGGTGGTTCTTACCGAACTGACCGGTGGCGTAGCCCCGGGCCTTGAGCAGACCGGCGATGGTCGGCTCTTCCTCACGCATCCCGAGCTCGGCGCCGGGGAGACCGACCTTGCTGAGACCGGTGCGAAAAACGCTCTGGCCCATGATGAAGGAGGAGCGTCCGGCGGTGCAGCTCTGCTCGCCGTAGTAGTCGGTAAAGATCATCCCCTCGTCGGCGATGCGGTCGATGTTAGGCGTCTTGTAGCCCATCATGCCGTGGGTGTAGGCGCTGATGTTGGACTGGCCGATGTCGTCGCCCCAGACGACCAGGATATTTGGCTTGTCCTGGGCAGTGACCTGACCGGCGCTGAGCACCAGCATCATCGCGGCCAGGAGCCAGATCGATTTTATTTCTCTCGGATTCATACAGATAATCCTCCTTGCTCTTACCGAGCTTCTGCGCTCGTGTTTTTCCTTGATTTCTTTTCACCAGTTTGGCGACGTGCCGTACTCTAACGGCAGTCATCTGCGGTGTGCAACCCTAGCCGACCGGGACAAACCGAAAGGCTGGTGTTAAGCTCTTGTCTTCGGCAATTTCGGAACTCGGAAACAGGAGACTCGACGGACCGCGCTTCGTGAAGTGGTGGAGTCGAGCCTCCAATCCGCAGAAAGAAAAAGGAGGGATGCATGAAACAGACTTGCGCTGTCGTCGCTGTTGTGTTGCTCATCCTCGCACTTCCCGCGGCTTCTCAGGCGCAGGACATCGGGACGCCCGACGAGGATGCGCTAAGAGCAGCTCACCAGGAGCGGCCCTAT
>SBFI01000244.1 GCA_006227875.1 Acidobacteriota bacterium | reverse complement strand
ATCCCCGTGGGCACCATCGTCCACAACATCGAGCTCAAGATCGGCAAGGGTGGCCAGCTCGTTCGCAGTGCCGGCGCCGGAGCGCAGTTGATGGCCAAAGAGGGCCAGTACGCCCAGGTCAAACTGCCGTCGGGTGAGGTGCGCAAGGTACACATCAATTGCTACGCGACGATCGGGCAGGTGGGTAACCTGGACCACGAGAACGTATCGCTGGGCAAGGCGGGGCGAAAACGCTGGCTCGGTCGGCGACCCCACAATCGTGGTGTCACCATGAACCCGGTCGATCATCCGATGGGCGGTGGAGAAGGACGCAGCTCCGGAGGTCGTCACCCCTGCACACCGTGGGGAGTGCCGACAAAGGGCTACAAGACCAGGAACAACAAGCGCACCGACGGCATGATCGTTCGCCGGCGCAAGAAGCGGAAATAAGGGCGGGGTAAACCGATGGCTCGATCGCTAAAGAAGGGCTTTTTCATCGACTACCACTTGGCCGACAAGTTGGCGGAAATGGAATCGAGTGGCCAGAAGAAGGTCGTCAAGACCTGGTCCAGGAGATCCACGATAACGCCCGAGATGGTCGGCTACACCATTGCGGTGCACAACGGCACGAAGTTCATCCCGGTCTATGTCACCGAGAACATGGTGGGCCACAAGCTGGGCGAGTTTGCCATGACCCGTACTTTTCGCGGTCACGCCGGCACCAAGGCCGAGAAGATGGGCAGACCCCGGTAGGGACTGAGAGCTCGAGGAAGAGAAGATCATGGAAGTAACAGCCAGACACAGGTATCTGCAGGCCTCGCCGCAAAAGGTGCGTCTCGTCGCCGATCTGATCCGCGGCAAGAACGTCGAGGAGGCGGCGAATATCCTGCGCCTCAGCACCAAGGCGGCGGCGCAGCCCGTCGGTAAGCTGCTGCAGTCGGCGGTTGCCAATGCCGAGAATCGGGACGAGCAGGCCGACATCGACCGTCTCTACATCAAAGAGATTTTTGTGGATGGCGGCCCGACGTTGAAACGGATTCGCCCGCAACCCATGGGGCGAGCGTTCCGGATTCTCAAGCGGCAGAGCCACGTCACCATAAAGCTGGATACCCGCAAGGGTGAAACCGAGGAGTAAGGAGAGCTCAGAGTGGGACAGAAAGTACACCCCTACGGATTCCGCCTCGTCTACAACAAGTCGTGGCACTCCCGCTGGTATGCGGAGCAGGACTACTCCAGGCTCCTCCACGAGGATCTCGAGCTGCGCTCGAAGCTCAAGAAGCGGCTGTCACACGCGGGCGTCAGCGAGATCGACATCGAGCGTGCCGCTGACAAGTTACGGGTCACGATCTTCACCTCGCGACCGGGAATCATCATCGGGCGCAAGGGTGCCGAAGTCGACAAGCTGCGCGACGATCTCATGAAGCTGGTGGGTCGCGAGGTCCACATCAACATCCAGGAGATCCAGCGCCCGGAGCTCGACGCGCAGTTGGTGGCCGAGAACCTGGCCGGCCAGCTCGTGCGCAGGGTGGCCTTCCGCCGGGCGATGAAGAAGGCGATGGAGTCGGCTTTCCGATTCGGAGCCAAGGGCTTCAAGATCATGGTTTCGGGTCGCCTCGGTGGCGCGGAGATCGCGCGCACCGAGTGGTATCAGGACGGCAGGCTGCCGCTGCACACCCTGAAAGCGGATATTGAGTACGGCTTCGCCGAGGCCAGGACCACTTACGGTGTCGTCGGCTGCAAGGTCTGGATCTACAGAGGCGATCTGCTGCGCGAGAAGCGGCGCGCGGTGGTCTGATTCGAGTGAGGATTTGAGCCATGTTGATGCCGAAGAAGATCAAGTTCCGCAAACAGCAGCGGGGTCGCCGACGCGGGATGGCCAAGGGTGGCGACTACATTGCTTTTGGGGATCACGGCTTGCAGGCGGTCGAAGCAGGCTGGATAACGGCCAGACAGATCGAAGCCGCACGAATCGCCATTGCTCGCTCTGTAAAACGTGGCGGCAAGATCTGGATTCGCGTCTTCCCCGACAAGCCCATTACCAAGAAGCCGCTGGAGACCCGGATGGGTAAGGGCAAGGGAAACCCGGAGGAGTGGGTAGCGGTGGTCAGGCCCGGACGGGTGCTTTTCGAGCTCGAAGGTGTCGAGACCGACCTGGCGCGTGAGGCCATGAAGATGGCGGGCTACAAATTCGGTATCAAAACACGCTATATCGCCCGTCGCGGCGAGCTTGCTTGAGGTGAGAGATGAAAGCTGCGGACATGAGAGAGCAGACAGTCGAGGAGCTCCAGGACAAGGAGAAGGAGCTGGCGGAGAAGCTCTTTGCCCTGCGGCTTCAGCAGGTTACCGGGCAGTTGGAGAGCCCGGCCAGGATTCGATCGGTGCGCAAGGATCTGGCACGAGTGCTGACCGTGCAGGGAGAAAAAGGCGCCTAGAGAGGTTTATCGAGAGAGGCTGAATGATGTCCGAACAACTGGCAACAAAACCTCGGGGACAGCGGCAGGTTCGTGTCGGCACCGTGGTAGGCAACAAGATGGACAAGACCATCGTCGTGGCGGTCACCAACTCGGTCGTGCACCGGCTCTATCACCGCCACATGAAGAGAACTTCGAAGTTCTATGCCCACGACGAGCAGAACCAGTGCAATCTCGGTGACGAGGTTCAGATCGAATCGTGCCGGCCGCTCTCGCGCTCCAAGCGGTGGAGAGTACAGAAGATCCTGAAGCGGGCCGAGGGGAGCTGATCATGATTCAGATGGGAACCGTTCTCGACGTGGCTGACAACTCCGGTGCTCGCAAGATTGCCTGCATCCACCTGCGTGGTGGCTCCAGCGGGCAGTACGGAGGTCTGGGCGATGTCATCACCGCCTCGGTCAAGGAGGCGACGCCCGAGGGGACGGTAAAGAAAGGGCAAGTGGTCAAAGCAGTCATCGTGCGCACGCGCAGATCGCATCGGCGTCGCGACGGCAGCCACATCCGCTTCGACACCAACTCGGCGGTGCTGGTCAACGAGGCCGGAGAGCCCGTCGGTACTCGCGTCTTTGGACCGGTGGCTCGCGAACTGCGTGAGAAACGCTTTATGAAGATCGTCTCTCTGGCACCCGAGGTGCTGTGATGCAAAAGGTGAAGATCAAGAAGAACGACGAGGTGCTGGTGATTCAGGGCCGGGACCGTGGGGTCAAGGGGAAGGTGCTCAAGGTCTTTCCCAACGACGGCACGGCCATCGTCGAGCGCATCAACATGGTCAAGCGGCATACGCGCCCGAACCCTTCCAAGCAGATCCAGGGAGGGATTCTGGAGCGCGAGATACCGATTCGCCTGTCCAACCTCAAGCTGGTCTGCCCCGAGTGCGGCCGCCCGTCGCGTGTCGCGCGAAAAAGGCTGGAGGACGGCAGCGGTGTCAGGGTGTGCAAGGCCTGTGGCGCCACATTCAATTGAGAGTCTTGGAAGGCAAGTGATGGCAAAGAAGGAAAAAGCTGACAGCGCGGCGAAGAAGACCGCCAAGAAGGGCGGGCAGAGCGAGCAAATGCCGCGGTTGCGCAAACGCTATACCGAGGATATTGCGCCCAAGATGCGCGAGGAGTTCGGTATCGAGAATGTGATGGCCGTTCCCCGGTTGGAGAAGATCGTGCTCAACATGGGGATGGGCGAAGCGATCCAGAACATCAAGATTCTGGATAACGCCACCGAGGAGCTGGGACAGATCGCCGGCCAGCACCCCACCGTGACTCGTGCCAGAAAATCCATCGCCGCCTTCAAGCTGCGCGAGGGGATGCCGATCGGCTGTCGGGTAACGCTCAGAGGTCAGCGGATGTGGACCTTCTTGGATCGCCTCATCGCCACAGCCCTGCCGCGTGTCAGGGACTTCCGGGGTGTACCAACCGGCAGCTTCGACGGTCGCGGCAACTACACACTGGGCATCCAGGACCACCTGGTCTTCCCCGATCTGGACTACAACAAGGTGGACAAATCGAAGGGTCTGAACGTTTCCATCGTCACGACTGCCGAGAACGACGAGCAGGCACTCTATCTGCTCCGAGAGTTGGGCATGCCTTTTGCCCGACGGCAGGGCAGCTAGAGGCGCCGAAAGAGGAGAATCGCAGTGGCAACAACGGCAAAGATCGCACAAATCAGCAAGAGCCCGAAATTCTCGGTTCGCCGGCGCAACCGCTGTCGACGGTGTGGAAGGCCGCGGGGGTATCTCCGCAAGTTCGGCCTGTGCCGGATCTGTTTTCGCAATCTCGCCCTCGAGGGGTATCTGCCCGGCGTGATCAAGGCGAGCTGGTAGGAGAAGAGCTGATGAGCATGACCGACCCGGTGTCGGATCTGATTACGCGGATTCGAAACGCACATATAGCGAAGCACGATCGTCTCGACGTGCCCGCCTCCGACCTCAAGATGGAGATCTGCAAAGTGCTGAAGGAGCAGGGATTCATCGAGAAGTTCCAGTTGGAGGAGGCCGGGCCGGTGAAGAAGAACATTCGGATCTTCTTGCGCTACACCGAGAACGGTGAGCCGCTGATTCGACGGGTCCGGCGCATCAGCAAGCCGGGCCGGAGAGTCTACCGGCGGGCCGACGATATTCCACCGGTGCTCAACGGGTTGGGCGTGGGCATCGTTTCGACTTCAAAAGGACTGCTGACCGATGCGCAAGCGCGCAAGGAGCGCGTCGGCGGCGAGATCCTTTGCGAGATTTGGTAGGAGAGCACTTCGATGTCACGTGTAGGTAGACAGCCCATTCCGGTACCCGAAGGGGTGACGGTCAAGATCGAAGACGGGGTCTTTGCCGCCGAGGGACCCAAAGGGAAGGTTACCCAGGAGCTGCTGGACGGCATCCCGGTGAAGATCGACGACGGTGTCGTCGAGGTGTCGCGCGAGGGTGAGTCCGGGGAGATGCGCTCGAAGCACGGTCTCATGCGGGCGCTTTTGGCGAACGCTGTCCACGGGGTGGCCGAAGGCTTCACCAAGGAGCTCGAGATCCACGGGGTCGGTTACCGGGCGGAGTTGAAGGGCAAGGAGATTCATCTTGCGCTCGGCTATTCCCATCCGGTCATCTTCAAGGTGCCGGAAGGAATCCAGGTCGAGGTAGAGGAGAAGGCGGGTCGGATCAAGGTCCAGGGCGCCAACCGGCAGCAGGTCGGCCAGGTGGCGGCGGAGATTCGCAGCCTGCGCAAGCCCGAGCCCTACAAGGGCAAAGGGATCAAGTACCGTGACGAGGTCATCCACCGCAAGGTCGGCAAGGCAGGTGCCGCGGCCGGCGGACCTGCATAGGAGTTGCGAGAGGGAATCATGAGCAAAGCGCAAGAAAAACGCGAGCGGCGAACCCGGGCTCACCTACGACTTCGAAAGTCGGTGACGGGTACCAGCGAGCGCCCTCGTCTGGCAGTGTTCAAGAGTCTGAAATACGTCTACGCACAGGTCATCGACGACACGAGCGGTAAGACGCTGGTGCAGGCGAATTCCCGTGAGGCGGCTGTGGTCGGCAAGGCCGGCGGCAGTGCCAAGACACGAGCTGCGGCGCGCAAGGTAGGTGAGATCATCGCCGACCGGGCAAAAGGCGAAGGGATCGACAAAGTGGTCTTCGATCGCGGCGGCTACATCTATCACGGCAAGGTGAAAGAGATCGCCGAAGGCGCCCGTTCCAAGGGCCTGGAATTCTGATGAGGAGAGCAGCTTTGGCCAACAGCTTTGACAACGAACCGGAATTCTTCGAACAGGTCATCAATATCAACCGTGTGACCAAGGTGGTGAAGGGGGGCAAGAACTTCTCCTTCACCGCGCTGGTGGTCATCGGCGATGGCAACGGCCGTGTCGGCTTCGGCTCCGGAAAGGCCAAAGAGGTCCCGAGTGCCATCCGCAAGGGGATCGAGATCGCCAAGAAGAACCTGGTCTCCATCCCCATGAAGGGAACAACGGTGCCGCACGAGGCGGTCGGTGAGTTCGGGTCGAGCCGGGTACTGCTCAAGCCGGCCTCGGAAGGGACCGGTGTGATTGCCGGTGGCGCGGTGCGAGCGGTCGTGGAGAGCGCCGGCTACCAGGACATCCTGACCAAATCTCTCGGGTCCAAGAATCCGAACAACGTGGTCAAGGCGACGATGGATGCTCTCCAGCAGATGCGCGATGAAAAGACGGTGCGTCGTGTTCGCGGCGTCGGCAGTGAAGAGACAGCACACTGAGATAGGACAGGAGCCGTCGGGAGCAGAACATGCCAGCAAAGGCAGCAAAAAAGACCATCAGGGTAAGACAGGTGCGTAGCGCCATCGGCCGACCGCGCTCGCAGCGGGCTGTGCTCGGCAGCCTCGGGCTGCGGCGCATCCGACACGAAGTCGAGCGAGAAGACACGCCGGCGGTTCGCGGAATGGTGGCCAAGATCCCACATCTGGTGGAAGTGGTCGAGGAGACGAAATGAAGCTGCACGATCTTTCACCGGCCAAGGGCAGCAAGCGCGACAAGAAGCGCATCGGGCGCGGACCCGGCTCCGGCACCGGTAAGACTGCGGGTAGAGGCCACAAGGGTCAGCGTTCCCGTTCCGGCTTCAGCCGCAGGCTGGGCTTCGAGGGTGGTCAGATGCCGCTTGTCAGAAGGGTGCCAAAGCGCGGCTTTACGAACATCTTTCGACGCGAGTTCGAGGTCGTCAACGTGGCGGCTCTGGCGGATCTCAAAGGGGAGGTTACACCCGAGGTCCTGGTCGAGATGGGTTGGGCTCGAGCCGGAAGGCCGATCAAGATTCTGGGTGATGGCGAGCTGACCAAGAAGCTGAAGGTTCAGGCGCACAGGTTCAGTAAGTCGGCCCGAGCCAAGATCGAGGCGGCGGGCGGTACCTGCGAGGTAATCGACACGTGATCGATAGTTTTCGCAATATCTTCGCCATTCCCGAGCTGCGGAAGCGATTGTTCTTTACTTTCGCCCTGCTGACGGTCTACCGAGTGGGGTGCAACATTCCGACGCCGGGTATCGATCCTCAGGCCCTGGTGGAGTTTATGGAGTCGATGAAGGGTACGCTCCTCGGCTTTGTAAACACCTTCACCGGCGGGAGCTTGGAGCGGGTTGCCGTATTTGCGCTGGGCATCATGCCCTACATCACGGCGTCCATCATTCTCCAGCTCCTGACCGTCGTCTGGCCTTATCTGGAAAGGCTGTCGAAGGAGGGAGAGCTCGGTCGGCGCAAGATCACCCAGTACACCCGATACCTGACGATGGGTATCTCGATCATCCAGTCCACCGGTATCGCCATCTGGATCGAGAAGGTGACGACACCGGGTGGAGCACCCCTGGTCGCCAATCCGGGCTGGGGCTTCCGGCTGATGACGGTGTTGACGTTGACGACGGGTACCGCCTTTGTCATGTGGCTGGGTGAGCAGATCACCGAGCGTGGTGTGGGCAACGGGATCTCTTTGATCATTTTCGCCGGCATCGTCGTCGGACTTCCCGGCGCCATCATCGATACGGTGACCAGCATCACCAGCGGCAGCATGTCGATCATCAAGGTGATCTTCCTGTGCATCTTCATGATCTTCGTGGTGGCCTTTATCGTCTATATGGAGCGTGCTCAGCGCCGTATCCCGGTGCAATACGCCAAGCGGGTGGTGGGGCGCAAGATATACGGCGGGCAGAACACTTATCTGCCGCTGAGGGTCAACACCGGCGGGGTGATCCCGGTCATCTTCGCCAGCTCGGTGGTCATGATTCCGACCACCATCGCGGGGATGTTCCAGAATCAGTGGCTGCAGACGATCTCCGACTACATCTCCTGGGGCCAGCCCATCTACTACCTGCTTTATGCGACGGCGATCATCTTCTTCAGCTATTTCTATGTCTCCATCATCTTCAACCCGGCCGACACCGCGGAGAACCTGCGCAAATACGGTGGGTTCATCCCGGGGATCCGCTCGGGCAAGCGCACCTCAGAGTACATCGATCGGATCCTCACCCGTCTCACCCTGGTGGGAGCCCTCTACCTGGCAGCGGTGTCGATCCTCCCCGAGTTTCTGCTGACGGGTGTGAAACTGCAGGGGCTGCCGGGCATCGGTCCGGCGATCGACGCTTTCTTGCCAACCTGGTTTACCCAGGGGATGGGCATCAACTTCTACTTTGGCGGCACCTCGCTGCTGATCGTCGTCGGTGTGGCCATGGACACTGTGCAGCAGATCGAAAGTCAGCTGGTGATGCGTAACTATGAAGGTTTTATGAAGAAGGGGAGGATCCGTGGTCGCCGCTAGCCCCTCTTCGGCTCTGCGCATCGTGCTGCTGGGACCACCGGGCTCCGGCAAAGGTACCCAGGCGGAGATCCTCGCCCAGGGCCTCGGGGTGCCGGCTATCTCGACGGGTCAAATGCTGCGCGACGCGGTGGCTGCCGCTTCGCCCCTCGGTCTCAAGGTCAACGAGATTATGGCGGCGGGGGAGCTGGTCGACGACGAGACGATGGCTGATGTCGTCCGCGAGCGCATGGCCGCCGACGATGCACAGAAGGGGTTTGTGCTGGACGGCTACCCGCGCACCCTGGCGCAGGCCGCGACCCTGCAGGAAATCCTGGGCGGAGCGGGCCAGCGATTGGAAGCCGTTGTGCAGATCGACGTGCCGGAGGGCGAGCTCGTCAACCGAGTCCTGGGCCGGCAGCGAGCGGATGACACCGAAGATGTCATTCGCCAGCGTCTGGCCGTCTATCACGAGCAGACCGAGCCGCTTGTGGCCTTTTACCGAGAGCGCGGCCTGCTGCGCGACGTCGACGGGCATCAGTCGATAGAGGACGTTTCGAAGAGCATCCGTGACGCACTGGTGGGAGCAGGCTGATGGTGCTCAAGACCCACGGCGAGATCGATTTGATGGACGAGGCCAACCGGATCGTCCACCGGGTGCTCGACGGCATCGCGGAACGGGTGCGGCCGGGTGCAACGACCCGTGAGCTGGACCTCTGGGCGGAGGCGACGATTCGGGACGCCGGGGCGGTACCGGCCTTTCTGGACTACCGTGGGTACCCGGCGACGCTGTGCACATCGATCAACGATGTCATCGTTCACGGCATTCCCGATGATCGGCCTCTGGAAGAGGGTGACATCGTTGGAGTCGACTGTGGGGTCCTCTACAAGGGCTACTACGGCGATGCCGCCCGCACTTTTGCGGTGAATGAAGTGGGTGACGAGGCGCGTAAGCTGATGGATGTCACCCGCGATTCGCTGCACCTGGCAGTGGATCAACTGCACCCCGGAAACCGGCTGTCCGATATCGGTCATGCGGTACAGGCCTTCGTCGAGACACACGGCTTTTCGGTGGTGCGTGAGTTTGTTGGCCACGGCATCGGCACCTCGTTGCACGAGGATCCGCAGGTACCGAACTTCGGTGACGCGGGGCACGGGCCCCGACTCAAACCGGGTCTGGTGCTGGCCATCGAGCCCATGGTCAATATCGGTGCAAGTGGTGTCAAAGTCGATGCGGACGGCTGGACGGCAAGGACCGCCGACGGCACGCTGTCGGCGCATTTCGAATACTCGGTCGCGGTCACCGAGTCGGGACCGAGAATTCTCGGGCAAGCCTGAAGCGAGGCGAGATTTTGGCCAAAGAAGAAGCAATCGAAGTCGAAGCGACAGTGGTCGAGCCGCTGCCAAACGCCATGTTCCGCGTGGAATTGGAGAACGGCCATCGAGTCCTAGCCCACGTCTCCGGAAAGATGCGTAAGCACTTCATCCGCATACTCCCTGGAGACAAGGTCAAGGTGGAGCTTTCCCCCTACGACTTGAGCCGCGGCCGCATCGTCTACCGATTGAGATAAGGGCAGTGATATGAAAGTTCGTGCGTCTGTAAAGAGAATGTGTCCCAAGTGCAAGATCATCCGCCGACATGGCGTGGTGCGGGTGATCTGTGAGAATCCGAAACACAAGCAGCGCCAGGGGTAGATAGACGATGGCTCGAATCGCAGGAGTGGACCTTCCCCAGAACAAACAGGTCTGGGTTGGATTGACATACATCTACGGCATCGGCCGGTCCCGGGCGCGTGAGATCTTGGAGCAGTCCAAGGTAGAAGAGGCGACCAAGGTCAAGGATCTCACCGAAGACGAGACCCGGCGGATCCGCCAGGTCATTCAGGACGAGGGCCGGGTCGAAGGCGATCTACGCAAGGAAGTCGGTCAGAATATCCGCCGGCTGATGGAGATCGGCAGTTATCGCGGCGTTCGTCATCGGCGGAGTCTCCCGGTACGCGGACAGCGGACGCACACCAATAGTCGCACTCGCAAGGGCCCGCGAAGAGGGGCCATTGCCGGCAAGAAACAGATCAAGAAGTAGCAGATTGGGGATAGAAGATGGCAAAGCCAGGTTCAGGCGGCAAAGGCGGCAAGAAGAAGGAGAAGCGGATCGTCCCCCACGGGATCGCCCACATCCAGGCGACGTTCAACAACACTTTGATCACGATCGCCGATCCCGAAGGGAACGTCGTCAGCTGGTCGTCGGCCGGCCGCATCGGCTTCAAGGGATCCCGCAAGGGGACGCCGTTCGCGGCGCAAGTAGCCGGTCAGAACGCGGCTCACGGGGCCAGGGACGTGGGGATGAGGAGTATCGAAGTGCAGGTTACCGGTCCGGGTGGAGGCAGAGAATCCGCCATCCGGGCACTCGGCTCCTCGGGGCTGGCCATCAAGTCGATTCGGGACGTGACGCCGATACCCCACAACGGCTGCAGACCCCGGAAGCGGCGCCGCGTCTAGAGCAAGAGCCGCGGATCGAAGAAATGGTTATCGATAGGACGAGGAATCGACTCAGATAAGGAGATTTGGGAAGTGGCACGTTATACAGGTCCCGTATGCCGGCTCTGTCGCCGGGAGCGGATGAAGCTCTTCCTCAAGGGAGATCGTTGCTTCAAGGAGAAGTGTGCGATCGAGCGACGCGGTTATCCACCTGGTCAGCACGGCCAACGGCGTGGACGGCGAAGCCTGGGCTACGGTCCACAGCTGAGGGAGAAGCAGAAGGTCAAGCGTATATATGGCGTTCTGGAGAAGCAGTTTCGTAACTACTTCAAAGAAGCCGAGAAGAAGAGGGGAGTCACGGGTGACAACCTTCTCATCAGCCTAGAGCGGCGTTTGGACAATGCCGTCTACAGTCTGGGGTTTGCATCGTCACGGGCGCAGGCTCGGCAATTGGTGCGCCACGGACACGTCGAGATCGATGGAAAGAAGACGACGATCCCGTCGTTTCAGGTAAAGACCGGTCAGCAGATCTCCATCAAACCGAGCAGTCGCAAGAACGAGTTCGTCCGCGCCAGCGTGGAGACTGCCCGTGGGCGTGGAATTCCCAACTGGCTCGATCTGGATCCTGAGAACTTTGTCGGCAAGGTGACGGCCATGCCGACACGCGACGACATCAAGCATCCCATCGAAGAGCAGTTGATCGTCGAGCTATACAGTCGTTAGTGCAGAGGCTCGAAGCCTGCTGACATACAAGTACGAGGAGTGACCATGCTTTGGAAGGGATTTCAGCGCCCGAAGCGCATCGAAGTGGACGGCGAGTCGCTGTCCACGACCTATGGCAAGTTCATCGCTCGACCATTCGAGCGCGGGTTTGCCACCACAATCGGTAATGCCCTGCGGCGCAGCCTGCTGTCGTCCATCGAGGGCGCGGCGATCACGGCGGTTCAGGTCGAGGGGATCTTGCACGAGTTTTCCTCGATCCCGGGTGTCGTCGAGGATATGACCGACATCATTCTCAATCTCAAGGAGATTCCGATTCGCCTGCACTCCGAAGAGCCGAAGTTCCTCAGCCTCGAGGTCTCCGGTCCGGGAGTGGTGAAAGCCGGGGACTTCACCGGCGACCCACAGGTCGAGATTTGCGACCCGGATGTCCACATCGCCTCGGTTAACGAGGAAGGAAAGCTCAAGCTCCAGGTGGAGGTGTCACCGGGGCGGGGCTATGTGAGCGCCGAGAAGAACTTCGACGAGACCATGGGATTGGGTTGGATTCCGGTCGACTCGGTGCACAGTCCGATCAAGCGGGTGAACTACAAGGTCGAGTCGGAGCGGGTCGGTCGGGCGACCGACTACGAACGACTGATTCTGGATGTCTGGACCAACGGCACCATCTCGCCGGAGGAGGCCGTTTCTATGGCCTCGACCCTGTTGCGGGACCACCTGACCATCTTTATCGAATCCGAAGAGAGCATGGTGGAAGAGGTTGTTGGTGTAGAGGCCGAGGAGACCTCCGGTATCGATGCCATCCTGGGCAGGACGATCGACGAGCTGGACCTGTCCGTGCGGTCGGCCAACTGCCTGAAAAACGCAAACATCCACTCCCTACGCGATCTCGTTCGCCGGTCCGAGAAAGAGATGCTCGAGACCAAGAACTTTGGCCGCAAGTCTCTGGAAGAGGTGCAGGAGCTTCTCAGCAGCATGGGTCTGCGTTTGGGCATGGACGTCCCCGCGCAGCCACTCGGCGACAGCAGCGGCTTGGCGATCTCGTAGAGAGTTTTCGGAGAGAAGATCATGCGACACAA
>SBFI01000430.1 GCA_006227875.1 Acidobacteriota bacterium | reverse complement strand
GCGCGCTGCAAGCGGGGCCGAGGGCCGTAACAACGGTCTCCATCTTCGAGGCGGGACTGTTCTTACGCTAGATGCCGGCGCCTCGGTACTCCGCGGCTACGACATTCTGATCGACAATGGCCGCGTCAGCGCCATCGGGTCCGACTGCAAAACTCCAACCGGCAGCCGCAGCCTCGATGTCTCCGGCTGCCTTGTCCTTCCCGGCCTAGTACAGGGGCACATCCACCTCGGGCAGACCTTTTTTCGGGGTCTGGCTGAAGGGCGCCACCTGCTCCCCTGGTTGGAGCAGAGGATCTGGCCGCTCGAGGCGGCCCATGACGACGAAAGCGCCTACTGGTGCTCGTTGCTGGGTGCTGCCGAGTGCCTGCTCTCCGGCACCACGACCATTCAGGACATCGGACTGGGGCCGGGCATCGGCGGGCTGCTCGGTGCGGTTCGGGAGTCGGGTCTCCGCGCTCTGGCCGGCAAATGTCTCATGGACACGGGCGAGAGGCTGCCACCGGCGTTGCGTGAGGACACCGACACCACGCTGGCCGAAACCGTGGCGCTCGGCGAGGGATTTCACCAAGACGACGGCCGCCTTCGCTATGTCCTCAACCCCCGCTTCATCCTCAGCTGCTCGGATGACCTCTGGCAGGGTATTCGAGAGACATCGGCGGAGCGCGGCTGGCCGATTCACACTCATGCGCTCGAGCAAAAGGAGGAGTCGGAGGCCGTGCGTGCCATCAAGAGCGGCCGCGACGAAATCACCTACTTCGAGGACAGCGGAGTCCTGGCGGCCGGTCTACGGATCGCGCACGGGGTCTGGCTCGACCAGGGGCATCTTGATCGGGTAAAGGGGCACGACTTCAGTGTTGTCCACTGTCCGAGCGCCAATTTGAAGCTCGGCTCGGGGATAGCCGACGTCGTGGGCATCCGTCGCGCCGGGATCCCGGTCGGCATCGGCGCCGACGGGGCGCCCTGCAACAACGACCTCGATCTCCTCGAAGAGCTTCGTCTGGCGGGTCTGCTCCAGCAGGGCCGTCACGGGCCGGAGTCGTTCAGCGGTCTGGATGCCCTGCGACTGGCCACCAGCGAGGGGGCACGGGCGATCGGCCTCGAGGCGGAGATCGGCAGCATCGAGAAGGGCAAGGCGGCCGATCTCCTGGTGCTGTCGCTCGATCGGCCGGAGCTGTTTGCCTCCCCCGATGTCGATCTACATGACCTTGTGGCTTTTGGTGCCTCTCGCGCCTCGGTGCGACACGTCATCGTCGAGGGCAACCTCCTGGTGGAGGAGGGACGTCTGACGCGGCTCGATCTCGCCGAGATCCGGCGGCAGGCGGCGGTCTCCCTCCAGGACCTCCTGCAGCGCTCAGGGCTTGGCGGTTGAATCCAGAAACTCGAAGTAGAGAAGAGCCGGAACCCCCAGTACCATAATCAGGCCGTAGTGGAGGCCACGGTAGAGCAGGGTCGCGGCGACGGCGTCGACACGATCGACACCCAGGGCCGCAAAGCAGGCGATCATCGCGGCTTCGGTGGTAGCCGCACCCCCCGGTGTTCCGGTCAGCTGACCGGCAGCGGCGCCCAGCGCCACCGTGATGGCAACCGTCAGCAGCGAGACCTTACTCTCCAGACCGGCGAAGATGACCCATTGGGCGAGGACATTCAAGACAAAGAATGCCACTCCGAAGATCGACATCCGAACCTGCAGATCGCGGTCTTCGAAGATCTCGCGAAACCGCCGGAAGGCACCGCGGCCGCCGGCGAGAAGTCGGGACAACCGGCTTTCCTGACGTCTGGCGATGCGGCGAGCCAGATCGGTGACCGGACGCCAGCGCTCGCTGTGCCGGGTGTGGAAGGCATAGGTCGCCACCAGGGCCACCGCGGGCAGGGCCAGACCGGCGATGAGTGCCGTCTCCCGCTGTCCCACTTGCCAGGCCATGGCAACCAGCGCCAGCCAGGTGAGCACTAGGTGGACCAGATGATGCGAGACCTGGTCGGCGAGCACGACTCCATAGAGCTCGGAGAAGGGATGGGATTGGTAGCGTCCCAGATAGCGGGCTCTTAGGATCCCTCCCAGCACTCGAGCGGCCGGGGTGATGTGGTTGACGAGGGCGGCGGAGAATAGCATCAGAATGCGGACGAGGTGGTGTGGCTGCGGGCCGAGACGACGCAGCGCCAGGGACCATCTGAGATTGACCGCGACGTGCCGGCCGAAAAGGAAAAGCGTAGACAGCAGCAACGGCACCGGTCCGACTGCCGCCATCCGCGCTCCTACCTCCCGCCAGCCGACTCTCGAGGCCAGTCTCCACACGAGATACAGCGCCAGGGCGACCAGCAGCAGCTTCACCACCGAGCGCAGGCGGTTCTGTTCGGCGGCGCCGGCCGGCTCGGGACCGGCAGCCGGCGGAGGTGAAGCAGCCTGGGTCGAAGTCACGTCTGGCACCGGGTATCCGGAAATGGATCAGCGGTCACTCTACACCCTGGAGCCCGTCCGAGTAACCCGCGCAAGTGCGTTGCGGGCTGCGGGGGAACCGTGAAGCCAATTCTGGTAGATTTCGCGGTCGAGATGAGGATCGAGCGCCTTCCAGGTCTGTTGCTGCTCCTGCTGCTTGTCGGGGGAGGGGGGCGGGCCCACGCCGCCGGGGAGCTGCCAAGTGTTCTCCTGGTGACGGTCGATACCCTGAGGGCCGATCGGCTGTCGAGTTATGGCTATTCGCGCAAGACCTCACCTCATCTCGACGAGCTGCTGCGTCAAGGTGTTCGCTTTACCCAGGCGCGGACCGTGGAGCCCCTCACCGCTCCCGCCCTGGCATCGATGCTCACCTCGCTTCCACCCCAGGAGCACGGCTCGACTCGCAACGGCATGCGGGTGCGCCCGGACCTCCTGTCGCTGTCCAAGATCCTGCGCCATCAGGGCTACAAGAGTGCCGCCTTTGTCGGTAATTGGACGCTACGCGATGAGCTCTGGGGGATGGCCGGTCAGTTCGACGACTACGAGGAGGTACTGAACAAGGCGCGATGGTTCGGCATGGTCAAGAAAGAAGCGAAGGGTGAGGACCTCACGGACCAGGCGTCCGACTGGCTCTCCCGCCAGCTCGAGAGCCAGCCTGAGCGGCCCTTCTTCCTCTGGGTCCACTATGTCGAGCCCCATGCTCCCTACAAGCTGCAGCGTGCCTTTCTGGATCAGCTGGGAGCCGCCCCCGACGGCAATCTCTATTCGGACAGCGGCAAGTACGACTCGGAGATCGCCTATGTCGACCACCACATCTCGAGGCTTCTCGAGCATGCCGCGGATCTCGTTCCAGCCGGCGAGATGATCACGGTCTTCGTGGCCGATCATGGAGAGAGCCTGGGTGAGCATGGCTACTGGGGACACGGTCGGCATGTCTATGACGCCACCCTGCACATCCCCATGGGAATCACCTGGCCCGGTCGCCTCGAGCCGCGCGAGATAGAGGCACCGGCGCTGATCACCGACCTGGCGCCGACTCTCTTGACCCTACTGGGCCTGCCGGTGCCTGATTTCTTCCAGGGGATGGACTGGACACCGGTGCTGCGGGGCGATGAAACCGCGCCCGCCGACAGGGTGACCTACTACCAGGCGCACAAAGGGGTGACCTCGCCAAAAGAGGATCCCAACAAGACACGGCAGCGGGGGCTGCTGGAAGTCGCGCGGCTGGAGGAGGGCACCAAGGAGATCCTCCGGGTGCCCAAGAATGTCCGCCGTCTCTTCGACATCAGCACCGATCCGAGTGAGGAAAAGGATCTAGCGGCGCCCCGGTCCGTGATCTCGGACGATCTGCGGGCCTGGCTGGAGACCGTGCAAGCCGGATTGGCGGTAGCCGACGAGCTGCCGCCGCCGTCGCTGTCGGAAGAGGACCTGGAAGCCCTCCGTGCCCTCGGTTACATCGACTGAGATAGGCCGTAGGGCTCTTCGGGAGCGTGGTAAACTCACGGATTCTCGAAAGAGCCGGGCCGTTGAGGCTGAAGGCTGTTCCTTCATCGCCTACTTGATGCTCTAGGTTCTGTTCATTCGGAGGGTGCATGGAAATCATCTGGTTTCTCATCATCGGCCTGGTGGCCGGTTTCTTGGCCGCCAAGCTGATCCGGGGGGGCGGCTTTGGCCTCGTTGGCAACATGCTAGTTGGTGTCATCGGGGCGATCCTCGGTGGATGGCTTTTTGGCGAGTTGGGGATCTCGGTAGGCGGGCACGTCGGATCTCTGATTATGGCTTTTGTAGGAGCAGTCATCCTGCTCATCCTGGTCTCACTGATCAAGAAGTGAGCAGTGGCAGATAAACAGTTCTCAACGGAGGAACAACCATGGGCCTTTTCGATTTTGTAAAGGATGCAGGTGCCAAGATTCTCGGCAAGGAGGAAGAGCCGGAACCCCAGTCAAAGACGGTGGACTACAGCGCCGAAGAACGAAAGCAGCTCAACGAGCGCCGGCAGGCGATGGCGCTGGTCAAGCTGGTCGAAGACTTCGGTTTTTCTGTCGAGGAACTGTCAATTAAAGTGGACGACGATCTGGCCACGGTGAGCGGCAAAGTGCCGACGCAGGAGGAGGGCGAGAAGGTCGTCCTTGCCATCGGCAACACGGCCGGCATCGCCCGCGTCGACAATCAGCTGGAGGTAGCCGAGCAGGCGGCCGAGGCTCAGTACTACACCGTACAGAGTGGTGATTCGCTTTCGGCCATTGCCAAGAAGTACTACGGCGATGC
>SBFI01000196.1 GCA_006227875.1 Acidobacteriota bacterium | reverse complement strand
CGGTATCGGCGGCCCAGACCGACCGCGGCCGCACCATCTACGGCTTTCTCATCGGTGTTTTCGCGGTGCTCATCCGCATCATCAACCCGGCCTACCCCGAGGGGATGATGCTGGCCATTCTGTTGATGAATGTCTTTGCGCCCACCATCGATCATTATGTACTGAAAGCCAACATCAAGCGGAGGAAAGCGCGCTATGCAACGTAGTCCGCTCTACACCATCCTGTTCGCTACCGCCGTCTGTATCGTCTGTGCGGTGGTGGTCTCCTCCTCCGCCGTGTCGCTCAAAGAGCGGCAGGACTTCAACTCGGCGCTCGAGAAGCAGCGTAACGTGCTCATCGCTGCCGGTCTGCTCGGCGATAAAGAGAAGGTGAGCCCCGAGGAGATCGAGAGCAGGTTCGCGAGCATCCGCGGCGTGGTGATCGACCTGGAGACCGGAGAGGAAGCCGCGGATATCGATCCGTTGACGTTCGATCAGAAGAAACGGGCGACCGATCCCGCCACCAGTCGGGTCGCCCCTGCCAATGCCGCGCTGGTCAAGCGTCTGCCCGACTACGTCCTGGTCTATCTGGTCGAGGGTGAGACCGGCGCCATCGAAATGATCATCCTACCCATCGAGGGGTACGGACTCTGGTCGACTCTCTACGGCTTTCTGGCGCTCGATGCCGATCTCGAGACCGTTCGCGGAATCACCTTTTACCAGCACGGGGAAACCGCGGGTCTCGGCGGCGAAGTGGACAACCCGCGGTGGAAAGCCAAGTGGGACGGACGCAAGGCCTTCGGTGAAGATGGCCTTCCCACGATCGAGGTGATCAAGGGCCCGGCGGGTCCACCCGCGGAAGATCCCTATCGGGTCGACGGTCTCTCGGGCGCAACACTCACCGCCCGCGGGGTCACCAATCTCGTCCAATTCTGGTTGGGTGAGAACGGCTTCGGTCCGCTGCTCGACAAGCTCGGGACGAGAGAAGAAAGGAGGGCCGCCTGATGTCGAACAAGGCGCGGGAGGCGCTAGTCGACCCGCTGTTCAATGACAATCCCATCGCGCTCCAGGTGCTGGGTATCTGCTCGGCGCTGGCGGTCACCACGCGAATGGACACTTCCCTGGTGATGAGTATCGCGGTGATCTGCGTGCTGACGCTCTCCAATCTGTTCGTGAGTCTTCTGCGCGACGGCATCCCGACCAATATCCGGATCATCGTCCAGCTCACCATCATCGCTTCGTTGGTCATCGTCACCGACCAGATTCTGAAGGCCTACGTGTTCGACATCTGGAAGCAGCTGTCGGTCTTTGTGGGTCTCATCATCACCAACTGCATCATCATGGGGCGTGCCGAGGCCTATGCCATGCAGAACCCACCGGGGATGAGCATCATCGACGGTATCGGCAACGGCCTGGGTTACGCGATCATTCTGATGATCACCGCCTTCTTGCGCGAGTTCTTCGGCTCGGGCTCGGTGTTCGGCAAGCAGGTCATGCCGCTGGTTACCGAGGGAGGCTGGTACAACCCCAACGGGCTGATGGTGATGTCGCCGTCGGCGTTTTTCATCATCGGATTCTTGATCTGGGCCTTGCGGGTCTGGAAGACCGATCAGATCGAGGAGGACTGAGATGGTCGAGCATTTCTTGAATCTCGCCGTCAAGGCGATCTTTGTCGAGAATATGGCCCTGGCCTTCTTTCTGGGCATGTGCTCGTTTCTGGCCGTCTCGAGGAAGGTCGAGACCGCCGTCGGGCTGGGATCCGCCGTCATCTTCGTGCTCGGCATAACGGTGCCGATGAACAACATCATTTACAACTATGCCCTCAAGGAGGGCGCGCTCGCCTGGGTGAGCCCCAATCTCGCCCAGTACGACCTCTCTTTTCTCGGTTTCCTGACCTACATCGGCACCATCGCCGCCATGGTCCAGATCGTGGAGATGGTCCTCGACCGCTACGCCCCCGGGCTCTACGGGGCCCTCGGTGTCTTCCTGCCGCTGATCGCCGTCAATTGCGCCATCCTCGGGGCTTCGCTCTTCATGGTGGAGCGGGACTACACTCTGGCCGAGAGCGCGGTCTATGGCATCGGCTCAGGAATTGGCTGGGCGCTGGCCATCGTTGGTCTGGCGGCAATCCGCGAGCGGCTCCGCTATCACAACATCCCCCCGGCGCTCAGAGGCCTCGGGATCACCTTCATCATCACCGGCCTGATGGCGATCGGCTTTATGGCCTTCGCCGGCGTGCAACTGTAGAGGAGGGGAGAAGAGTCCATGACCACAGTCGCACTCGGCGTTTTCATGTTCACCTTTGTCATCGTCTCGCTGGTGGCCTTTCTCATGGTGGCCCGGAGCAAGCTGGTGGCTACCGGGGATGTCGCCATCGTCGTCAACGACGACCCTGCCAAGGCCCTCACCACCATGGCCGGCGGCACGCTGCTGGGAACCCTGGCCGCGGAGAAGATCTTCATCCCTTCGGCCTGTGGCGGCAAAGGCAGCTGTGGAGTCTGCAAGGTCAACGTCACCGAAGGGGGCGGCGCCATGCTGCCCACCGAGGTCAGCCACATCAACCGCGGCGAGGCCAGGGAGGGCTGCCGCCTCGCCTGCCAGGTCAAGATCAAGGGGGACATGAAGATAGAGGTGCCGGCCGAGGTCTTCGACGTCCGCAAGTGGCAGTGCAAAGTACGCTCGAATCAGAACGTGGCGACCTTTATCAAGGAGCTGGTGCTCGAGTTGCCACCGGGTGAAGAGGTGCCTTTCCGCGCCGGTGGCTACATCCAGATCGAAAGTCCTCCCCACATCGTCCAGTACAAGAACTTCGATATCGAGACCGAATATCGCGAGGACTGGGACAAGTTCGACATGTGGAGGTACGTGTCGAAGGTCGACGAGGACGTGACCCGGGCCTACTCGATGGCCAACTACCCGGAGGAGAAGGGGATCATCATGCTCAACGTGCGGGTGGCCTCACCGCCGCCGCGCTCTCCCGAGGGCACCCCACCGGGCAAGATGTCGTCTTTTATCTTCAATCTCAAACCGGACGACGAGGTCACCATCTCAGGTCCCTTTGGCGAGTTCTTTGCCCGGGAGACCGATGCCGAGATGATGTTCATCGGCGGCGGCGCCGGCATGGCGCCGATGCGATCGCACATCTTCGACCAGCTCCGCCGGCTCGACTCCAAGCGCAAGATCACCTATTGGTACGGCGCCCGCAGCCTGCGCGAGGCTTTCTACCAGGAGGATTTCGACGAGCTCGCCAGGGAGCATGAGAACTTCGAGTGGCACCTGGCTCTCTCCGAGCCGCTACCCGAGGACAACTGGACCGGCTACACCGGCTTCATCCACCAGGTGGTCTACGACAACTATCTAAAGGACCACCCGGCACCCGAGGACATCGAGTACTACCTCTGCGGCCCCCCGCTGATGCTCCAGGCCTGCCGTCAGATGTTCGATGATCTCGGGGTGGAGTCGGAGAACGTGCTCTTCGACGATTTCGGATAAGAAGGAGTGGGCGTAAAGTCCCAGGGTCCTTCACTCACCCAGGGCCGGGGACCTGACGCAATGGCGCAATGACGCAGTGGCCCACCCTCCCTGCCTCCGGGCAGTGGAGCCATGAAGCCCGCAGGGCGCTCCTATCACTGCGTCACTGCGTCACTGCGTCACTGCTTCTTCTATCCTGCTCCGGCCCCGGCGCCACCCCTGATCTCCACGTCTTCACCGGCGAGACGATGGGCACGACCTACACGGTCAAGGCCGTGGGTGAGGGTCTTGGCGAAGACCTTCTGGCCGATCTGCCGGCCGTCATCCAGGGCGAGCTGGACGACGTCAACGCCAAGATGTCCCACTATCTGGAGGACTCCGAGCTCTCACGCCTCAACCGTTGGCAGAGCAAAGACCCGTTCCCGATCTCGGCGGAGACCATGACCGTTCTCAGCCATGCCGAGGTGATCAGCGGCCTCAGCGGCGGCGCCTTCGACATCACCGTCAGACCGCTGGTCGACGCCTGGGGGTTTGGGCCACCGGGTCAGCCACCCGAGCCGCCGTCGGCTGCAGAGATCCGCCAGCTTCGGGACCTGGTCGGCTGGGAGAAGGTCGAGCTCGACCAGGCCGCCGGAACCGTCCGCAAGACGATTCCCCGACTCACGCTGGATCTCTCCGCCATTGCCAAGGGATACGGTGTCGACCAGGTCGCCGCCGCCCTCGATCGGGCCGGTGTCGAAAGCTACATGGTGGAGATTGGTGGCGAGATCCGCACGCGAGGATTCAACGACCGGGGTGCGGCGTGGCGCATCGCCATCGAACGCCCAGACCCCGCCGGTCGAACCCTCCACCTCGTCGTCCCTTTGAGTGGTCTCGCCTTGGCCACCTCGGGCGACTACCGTAACTACTACGAGATCGAGGGTCGGCGTATCTCGCACACCCTAGACCCCCGCACCGGCTATCCCATCACCCACCGCTTTACCTCCGCCAGCGTCGTCACCGGCGAGTGTGTGCAAGCCGACGCCTGGGCCACGGCCCTGCTGGTGCTGGGCCCCGGCGGAGTCGAGCTCGCAGAGGAGCTCGGCCTAGCGGCATTCTTTCTGGAACGGAACCCCGAAGGTGGCTTCACCGAGCACCGGACTACCGCCTTTGACGGCTTGATGGACATCACCGCAGACTAGGCTGCAAGGCTTGAGGACTTGGTGTCCCCCACCCCGGTGCCAACCGGTGAGGTTGGCGGACCTGTGGATCACCACAGCGAGGCGGTGAC
>SBFI01000239.1 GCA_006227875.1 Acidobacteriota bacterium | reverse complement strand
CGCGAGCAGGCCAAGCGACCCTTTCGCAGTGTCGACGACCTGACCCGCCGCTGCCGGTTGCGCCGCGAGGAGCTCGACGTGCTGGCCGAGGTGGGAGCGCTGGGCTCGTTGGGGCTCACCCGGCGGGCGGCGCTCTGGCAGGCGGCGCAGGCGGCGCGGCCGGCGGGGGAGATGTTCGAAGAAGACGGGCTTGACCCTGCCCCCCACCCTGAGGGCTTGTGGGCTTGGGGGCGTGACGCTCCCCCACCCTCCCAAGACCTCGAGACCTCGGGCCCTGGGCGGGTGGTTGGGCCAAGCCCACAAGCCCTCAAGCCCCCAAGCCCCCTTCCCGAGATGTCCTCCTACGACGAGACCCTCGCCGACTATGCCGGCACCGGGCTCACCGTCGGGCCGCACCCTCTCGAGCACCTGCGCCCGAGCCTCGACCGGCAACAGATCGTCCCGGCCGCCCAGCTGGGCGCCTGCGCTCACGGCCAGCGGGTGCGCACCGCCGGCTCGGTGACCGTCCGCCAGCGGCCGGGCACCGCCAAGGGGTTGCTCTTCCTCACGCTGGAGGACGAAACCGGGATGTCGCAGGCCCTGGTCACCCCCTGGTCACCCCCGATCTGCTGCAGGCCAACCGACAGCTCATCGTCGGCTCCCCCGGTCTGGTGGTGGAGGGGATCCTGCAGAAGAAGGACGGCACCCTGTCGCTCAAGGCGGAGCGCTTTTGGCGGTTGAGCGACATCGCCGCGGCTCCGAGCCACGACTTCCGCTGATCCCCATATAGACAGTGTGAAATATGACACCAACGTTACCCTTCGTAACCGAACTGCCAACCTGATTCGCTAGTGAAGTCCTTCACAGCAACTCCCTAAACCATTTCTTATCAAAGGATTGAAGGTGCCTCGAGCACCTGGCACAGCCATTGCGAAAACCGGCGGTGCTGACGTGGGGAGGTGTCGTGAACGACAAGCGGTCTAGGGAACTCGAAGAGTCATCTGAGCACGAAAGGATGGAGATCAGGGTGGTCGGCCGTGCCGCACCGCTCCTCCATCCCCCGCTCGAGACCGTCGTCGCCGGCGAGGACGCCGAGACACCTGGAACCAGGAAGGCACCCCACGGTTTTGGCCATCCGGCCAAGAAAGAGCTCCACCGGTCGGCGGTCGTGCCGGCCGATGCGGGAACCCGCACCATGAATGCTCTGACCGACGCGCTCGAAGAGATCATGATCGAGCTTGGAGGGGGTATCCATGCCTAGCCCAAGAGAGAGGACATCCTGTCGAATCGCGACCGCGCTTTCGGTCGCGGCACTCCTGGCGACGGCCCTGCTGCTGGTCGCTCTCCCCGGTACCGCCCGGGCAGACGACAAGGACCTGCTGGTCGGCGGCGGCTGTGAGGGGCCCAATGTCTTTGCCCTGATGGACATCAGCTCCTCGATGAAGAAGTTTGTCGACAGACCGCCCTGGTCGACCTACCCCCAGGCACCCGCCTACCACGACGACCCGGCCGGCCGCCACTACCAGGTGCGCCAGGCCCTCTACGAGGTGCTCAAGGCGACCTCCGGTGTCCATTTTGGTTTTGCCCAATTCCCCAACATGGAGCGTTTCCACCTCCGTCCTGGCTGCAGCAAGATCCGAGCCGAAGACGAGCTCAACCCCGGCACCGAGATCCTCATCGACTGTCCCGACCCCCGGGACGGTGCCTGTTGCGCCAGCGAGCGCGAAATCGAGATCCCCGGTGACCTACCGGACGATCACAACTCCTGTCTGGGGATCGAGCCCAACGAGGATGACCACATAGACAGCCTGGCCTTCAACGACGGCACCATCTACTACAACTTCCGCTACCCGACCACGACCGACCCCGACAGCGGTCTCAGGACCGGTGATCTTCTCCCCCTCAACTGGACCGACGACAACCGCATGGCCCTGATGCGGCGGCTGGCCCCCAACATCATCGTCGACGGCGAGGACAACCCCCACTTCGAGCTCAACGACTACATCGATACTTCGAAGAGAACCATCTGTGTCGGCAGTCAGTGTACGGAAAACTGGTTTCTCGCCGATGAGAACCAGAAGCCCCTCGGGCAGCGGGAAAAGACACCCATGGCGAACGCGCTCAAGGACTTTCGCCATTGGTACGAAGACTGGAAACCGCTGGCCGAGGCCGCCGACCCGGACTTCGCCGCCAAGGAGACGGCGATCATCCTGCTCTCCGATGTCATCGAGGGGTGCTGCGACGAGGACTACTTCCCGTTGCCGCCACCCGGCCATCCCGACTATCTTCCTGGTTGGTTCACCCGCATCCCGGGAGGCGACAGCAACGACTGCGATGATCGGGAGCCGTTGGCCCGTATCGCCCAGCTCTACCAGGGCACCGAGAATGTCAACGAGCTCTGTCCACGCATCGCTTCCAAGGTGCTGGACAATCCGGGTGTGTTTGGCGACGGTCTGAACATCAAGACCTATGTGATCTCCTTTGCCACCCGTTCCAGCTACGCTGACGAAGTTGCCAGGTGCGGTGGCACCGAGGCCGCCTACTTCCCCGAAACCAAGGAAGAGCTGGTCCAGGTACTGGGCGGGATCATCCAAACTATAAAAACCGGCTCCAAGAGCTTTTCACCGGCCGCCTCCCCCCCGCGGAGCTTCAACGCCGAGGACAAGGTGGCCTTCTCCAGCTTCCTGCCCATTGCCGACACTTCGCACTGGGACGGCCACCTCAGGGCCTTTGTCCGCCCGGTTCCCGTCACCCCAGAGGGTAAGCCCGACGACGACGTGGCCTGCGGCGGCTCGGTAACCGAAGCCTGCTTCCTCTGGGACGCCGGCGCCCAGCTCGTGGATCAGGCCCCCACCGACGCCGAGGCCGCGGCCGACAATCTCAAGATCGGCCCCGCGGCCGACGAGCGCCGGGTCTGGTACACCATGGAGCGGGATTCCTCCGCCCCCTATACCGTTGCCCGGGCGCGCCGGCTCTTGAACTGGGACGGCGCGACCACCGACAACGAATGGGACGATCTCATCCAGGGCTTGGGAATCATCGGCGGCGGCGGCTTTTGCGGCGACGCCGCCTGCGGATTGGGTGAGAACGCCTGTAGCTGCTCGGCCGATTGCGGTTCACCCCCTCCGAGTGAGACCGGTTTCTGCGGGGACGGCGTCGACAACGACTGCGACGCCCAGCCGGACTGCAGCGACTCCGACTGCTCGACCGACCCGGCCTGTGCTTTCTGCGGCGACGGCACCTGTGACCCGGGCGAGACACCCTGCGACTGTGTGGCCGACTGCGGATCGCCGGCGAGCGACGAGATCGGGTTCTGTAACGACGGTGTCGACAACGACTGCGACAGCCAGCTCGACTGCGCCGATTCGGACTGCTCGGGCGATCCGGTTTGCGCCTCCTGTGGGGACAGCACCTGCGACCCGGGTGAGAACTCGTGCAGCTGCGACGCCGACTGTGGCGCACCACCGGGCAGCGAGATCGGGCTCTGCACCGACGCCATCGACAACGACTGCGACACCCTGCTCGACTGTGGCGACCCCGATTGTGCGGCCGATGCGGCCTGCAGCACTTGTGGCAACGGGGCCTGTGAGCCGGGCGAGAGTCCCTGCGACTGCCCGTCAGACTGCGGCGGCCCGCCGGCCAGCGAGACCGGATTCTGCGCTGACGGTATCGACAACGACTGCGATGGTGACGTCGACTGCGACGACCTCGATTGCCTGTCGGACGCGGCCTGCAGCGGCGGCTGCAGCGGACCTGGCGACTCGCTGCTCGTCCCCATCGCCCAGAGCTCGGACGATATCGAAGAGGACGACGACAACGGCGAGATGGTCCTCGCCAGCTCGGACCTCGACTTGACCACCGGGCAGCATATCGGCCTGCGCTTCGCCATCGATATCCCGGCAGGCGCCACCATCACCGCCGCGGACATCGAGCTCGAGAACCGAATCGAGCGCTCGGGCACCTCGAACATGACCCTTTGGGCCGAGAAGACCGGCCACGCCGTCGAGTTCACCTCCGTTGACTACAACCTCACGGATCGGCCGCTGACAGATGGTTCGGCCTCCTGGGACTGGACGGGGACCATCGGCTCCCACGTCAAGATCTACACGGCGGACATCTCTTCGGTGGTCCAGGAGGTCGTCAACGAGCCCTTCTGGGACGCGGGCAACGCCATCGCCTTCCGGCTCGACAACGCCGGCGACAAGCGGGACGTCTACGCCTATGATGACGACGACCCGGATCAGTTCCCCGTTCTGAGAGTCACCTACACCTGCTCCGGATCCAAGCCCGCGGCACCGGCTGCGCTGATAGCCACGACCGATGAACAGGATCGGGCCAAAGACGTGGTCCGTGAGACTCTCAAGATCAAGACGGCCACGGTGGCCGATGAAGAGAGCGACTCCGACGTCGACATCAGCTATGTGCTCGGCGACATCTTCCACTCCGATCCAACAGTCGTGGGGCCGCCGGCGGACGGGCGGTTCTTCTCCACCGACTTCATGGACAACGGCAAGGCGTGCGACGACTCCTCCGATCCCAACCCGGGTTACCGCTGCTTCTACGAGAAGCACCAATATCGACGTCAGGTCCTCCTCTTTGGCGCCAATGACGGTCAGATCCATGCCGTCGACATGGGGATCTTCCACTACACCAGCAAGCCGGCCGAGGACGGCTACTACGACAACGGAACCGGCAACGAGCTCTTTGCTCACATCCCGCGCGGTGTGTTGCCGTCGGTGCTGACGCAGGCGGAGACAAGCACTCACAACTGGGATGTGGACGGGCCGATCCGGGTGGCCGATGTCTTTATCGACCCCGATCACAACGGTGTTCCCGCGGCGGCCGATCGCGAGTGGCGAACCACCGCCATCGGCGGTCTGCGCCGGGGCGGAAGACTCTACTACGCCCTCGACCTGACCCAGCCGGACGAATTGGACTCCAAGGGTGTAGGAACACCCATCAACGGCTACGTCCCCTCGTGCTGGGATGGGGATCCGGCCTCGGCGTGCGGTCCCCTAGGTTATGGCGCTCCGCTCTGGGAGTTCACCGACACCTGGGACGAGGACCCTTCCGGCATGGCCGGCAACGGTCACCCCGATCTGGGCGACACCTGGTCGATACCCAACGTCTGGCCGATCCGGGTGCTGGTCGACGACGGCACCGGCGGTAAGGAGATCGAGACCAAGTTCGTCGCCATCTTTGGCGGCGGACTCGACACCGCCAAGCTGGGTGACACCGGCAACTGGCTCTATATGGTGGACATCGAGACCGGTGAACCGATCTACAAGCGGCGTCTGGGTGGCTCGGCGCCCTCAGAGCCGGCGGCGGTCGACATCCACGGTGACGGCCACGTCGACAC
>SBFI01000318.1 GCA_006227875.1 Acidobacteriota bacterium | reverse complement strand
GATTCGAACTCACCGGTGGGACTCTGCTGCTCAACGGCGACCGCGAGGTCAACTACCTCGGCGCCTCGCTGACCCGGACCAAGCGGCTGACAAACCAGTGGATGCTCCGCGGGTTTGTCAACTACGGCAGGCCCGAATGGGAGATCCCTGCGAGCTTCCTCGCCTTCGACGACCCGACGGATGCCCCCGCGTGGGACCTCGGTGGCGCCGACGACGACGGGGGTCTGTTTGCCCAAGCCACCGGCCGTGGCGCCAGTCTCCTCCTGCACAGCACCTGGTCGTTCAACATCAACGGTATGTACCAGATCGCCCCTGACCAACCGTGGGGGTTCAACGTAGCTGCGAATCTCTACGGGCGGGAGGGGTATCCGATTCCGCTCTACACCCGCAGCTTCAGCCCCGATGTCGGATCCAAGTTCGCCCGGGCCATGGCCACGGCCGACGACTTCCGCTACGACGATCTCTACACCGTCGATCTGCGATTGGAGAAAGAGATTCAAGCGTGGGGCCGTTCGTCGGTCATCCTGAGCGCCGACGTCTTCAACGCCCTCAACGCGGGAACCGTGCTCGGACGGGAACCCCGTCTCAACTCCCCCACCGCCAATTACGTCATCGAGACCCTGAGCCCCCGCATCTGGCGCCTCGGCGTGAGGTTCAACTGGCGGTAGAAACCGAAGCTGCGCCCCTCCCGCAGGGTAATGCCCTCATCGCCCAGGTATTTCCTGAGAAATCGCAGGCTTGGAGTGAGATAGACAAGGCTTCCCCTTGTCCCTCCCGATGAGCTTGACGATCTCCAAGGAGAGAGCTGATGTTTTGGCCCCGCGAGCTCCGAGACTCGGAATTGGGCGCGCTCCCGCCCGCCGCAACTACTTGATGACTCGCCCTGCCAGCTGTTCCTGACGATGCCACTGGCGTAGGCGCCGGTGCCTTCCCAGGTGCCCTTACCGGTGGCGTGGGCATACTTGCCGCTGCCGCCGACGAGTCTCCAGGTGCCTTCGTTCTGGCCGGTCCAGGTAAAGAACGCCAAATGGCCGTCGGTGTCGATCCAGGTGCAGGAACCCATGCAGGTCGCCTTGCCGTCGGCGTCGACGACGCACGCACCGTCGCAGTCCCCGGAGGCCTGGTTCAGCGGATGGTTCGGATCGTTGGTCGTGCAAACCTGGCTGTTGCCGGTGGTGACGTAGGTCATGCCATTGGGCATCTCGGTGGTGGTGGCCGGCTTGGGCACGGCGATGTTGTTGCCGCCGACTTCGCCGGCGATCGCCATCGATGAGGCAACAAGGAGCACGACGGCAGCGGTTGTGGTGGTGATCAGGACTCTCTTCATCTTCCCTCTCCTTTTTCGAGCTCTCGTGTGAGCAGTTGGGTTTCGGCACCCTAAATACAGGGTCGCCACCCGGACTCCGACTCCGGAGGTCACTTCGAGCTCGGTTGGTGGTTGAACTGGCCGGACCTTACTGCAACCGGATCGGAATGGCAAACGCAGCTACCGGCCCAAGAGTGCCGGTCTGGAGAGAACTACCCGCCGGGGTGGCCCAATTTTCAAAAAAACCACCCGGAGAAAGGGTTTGCGAGCCACCTGTCGGTGCCGCAAAACTACCCGGTCGGCTGTGGTCATCGACACCATTTAAGGGCATTCTGTGGAGACACACCGGTGGCGATATTCGCCCGGGAGACAGAACCATTTACACCCTGACCATGGAGTTCACCAACCAAGCTGTCTGGGACCGGGTTTTACGTGTTCTGCTCGGCCTGGCAATGATTCTTGTCGGCTGGTCGGTTCTCGACGGCACCCTCTGGGGGGCGGCGCTCAAGATCTTCGGCTTTATCCCGCTGGTGACCGGGCTCATCGGCTGGTGTCCCTTCTACACGCTGCTGGGGGTGGCCACCAAGAAGCTGGGCCGGAACCGCACGCAAGCCGACTAGCCCTACCCTTCTTCGCATAGAATCTAGTTGACCGGAACCGAGGTTCCGCCTCGGTGAAGGTGTATTGACGCTCAGCTCGATCGACGCGACGCGGCGAAATGACCCTCGGCCGACTCAAATGGACCTTTTTGTGGATCCTGGTGGTCCTCTTTGTCTTTGTCGAGTACGGCCGCTACCACCTTTACCCCTTCTTCGACACCTGGTCCGGCCGGCTGGTCATGGACCTGGTCATCCTCGTCGGTAGCGTCTTCTTCTTTGGCGCCGTCTTCGATGTGCTGTCCCGTCTTCACCGGCAGCGGGAGCGACAGAACCGGGAGCTGCTGGCACTGCACCGGGCGGCGCTCGACATCTATGGCGAGCTGTCGTTGGAGACGGTGCTGCAAAAGGTCGTCGACCAGGCCCGACAGCTGCTGGAGGCCCGATACGGAGCGGTCGCCGTCTATAACGAAAAGGGCGACGTTCGACAGTTCATCACCTCCGGCATCGGCGACGAGGAGCGTTCGCGTATCGGCTCCCCGCCCGAAGGCCGCGGTCTTCTGGGCACAGTCCTGAGAGAAGGTCAGCGGCTGCGCCTGGCGGACATCGGCGCCGATTCGAGGGCGGCCGGCTTTCCACCACATCACCCGAAAATGCACACCCTGCTGGCGGTTCCCATCCTCTGCAAGAGCCCCTTCCGCGGCAACCTCTATGTTGCCGAGAAGAAGGCGACACCCGAGTTCTCGGCCGAGGACGAGGAGAGCCTGATCCGGTTTGCCACCTCGGCTGCCATCGCCATCGACAATGCGCATCTCCATCACCGGTTGCGAGATCTGGCGGTGGCCGATGAGAGGGTGCGGATCGCACGGGAGATCCACGATGGCCTCGCCCAGATCCTCGCCTATGTCAACACCAAAGCCCAGGCGGTCAAGGAGTATCTGCAGCGCGACCGGGTCGAGGAAGCCAGCCAGCAGCTGGAGCAGCTGGCGGCCGCAGCTCGCGACGTCTACACCGATGCGCGTGAAGGTATCGTAGCGCTCCGCACTCAGGTGGGCACCGATCAGTGCTTCGAGGAGGCCCTCGAGGAATTTATCGACCGCTGGCAGGAGCAGAGTGGCATCGTCGGTGAGCTCAAGATCCACGGTGAAATCACCATTGCCCCCACCATCGAGCTTCAGCTCTTGAGAATCATCCAGGAGGCGCTGTCGAACGCCCGCAAACACTCGCGGGCGCAACACGCCCGGGTCGAGCTGCGACAATACGACACCTCCATCTCCGCCTCGGTCGAAGACGACGGCGCCGGCTTCGACCCGGCGGCCCGAGCCCGAGCGGCCTTTCCACAATTCGGCCTTGCCATCATGAAGGAGCGGGCCGAGAGCATCGGTGGCTCGTTCGATCTAGACAGCTCGCCCGGAGCCGGAACACGAGTTAAGATAGACATTCCCTTGACCGCTGAACAACTCTGAGACGACCTTTATGCGAATTCTCATCGCTGACGATCATGCTCTGTTTCGCGACAGCCTGCGGAGCCTTCTCGAAGCCCACGATCTGGACGTCGTGGCCGAGGCCAAAGACGGCAAAGAGGCGGTCGAGATGGCCTGGGACACCAAGCCCGATGTAGTGCTGATGGATCTGACCATGCCGGAGATGAATGGCCTGGAAGCGACCAAGCAGCTGGCCGCGGAGTTGCCGGACGTCAAGGTGGTGATTCTCACCGCCTCCGACGACGACACCCATCTCTTCGACGCCATCAAGGCGGGCGCCAAGGGCTATCTGCTCAAAGACTTGGAGTCGGGGCAGTTCTTCTCTCTGTTGGAGGGCGTAGACCGCGGCGAGCCGGCTCTGACACCGGCCGTGGCCAGAAAGCTCTTGGACGAGTTCGCCCGCCCCAAGCGTCAGGTGAAGGAGCAGTACGATCCCGACGCGCTGACCGATCGGGAGCGTCAGGTCCTCGAGCTCATGGTGCAGGGGACGACGTCGAACCGTAAGTTGGCCAAGTTGCTCGGGGTCAGCGAGAACACCATCAAGTTCCACGTGCGCAACATTCTCGACAAGCTGCATCTCCACAACCGAGCACAGGTCGTGGCCTACGCGCTCAGAAAACGCATTGTCGAGCCTCCGACCGACGACGAATAGAGCCACCAGGGCAGGCAGAGACCATGCTGAAAATCCGTCAAATCCTCTATCCCACCGACTTTTCGACCTGCGCCAATCAGGCACTGATGCAGGCTCTTTTTCTGGCGGAGCAATTCGAGGCCGAGCTTCACATGCTCCACGCCGTCGTGCTACATGACTACGATCCGCGCGATCCCTCGCAGCAGTTTCCCGAGCCCTCCGACATCTTCAAGCAACTGTTCGAGATCGCGGACTCGGAGATGGCAAACATCGTCAAGCAGAGCCAGTCGAAGACCTTTACCATCCGGGAAGCCAAGGTAAGGGGCTTTTCCGCCGGCGAGGTGATTCTCGACTACGCTGACGAGCACGACATCGACCTGATCGTGATGGGGACCCACGGACGCCGGGGTCCGGCACGTCTCTTTCTGGGCAGTGTCGCCGAGGAGGTCGTGCGACTGGCTCCCTGCCCGGTCTTGACCCTGAGAGAACAAAAAGAGCCGCGACCGATCGAGGCGGTCGAGACCATCCTGGTGCCGATCGATTTCTCCGACCACTCGAAGAAGGCCCTCTCCTTTGCCATCCAGATCGCGGCCCGCTACCAGGCGCGTCTACAGCTGCTCCACACCATCGAGGAGCCGAATCTTCCCTACTTCTACGCACCGATCGGCGGCCTGTCGGTGGCCAAGCACCTGGAGGAGCTCGAAGCGCGCTCGAACGAGGCGATCGAACAGCTCATGGACGAGATGGATGGGCCGGTCGTGCCGTACGACAAATTCGTCACCAGCGGCCGGCCGGCTGCCGAGATCATCCGCCACGCCGAGCAGAACAACTCCGACATGATCATCATCGCCACCCACGGTCTCACCGGACTCGAGCGGATGCTGCTCGGGAGCACGGCCAGCGAGGTGCTCCGCCATGCGGAGTGTCCGGTGTTGACGGTGAAGTCGTTTGGGAAGGAGTTGGAAGAGTAGAACAGGGGCGCAGGGGCCGAAGGGCCCAGAAGCCCAAGCCCACCAAGGCCGGCGGGCACCGCGCGCCGAAGGCGCGTGGTCGGGCCGGCCGCTTTACCTCGACACCGAATCGACGACTTTTTGCAGGGCGGCCCCTACCTCGGCCCCCACTGCCTCCAGGTCTTCGCTCTCCAGCACTCCCAGTGCGGTGGCGGGGTTCATGGCACGGACCACGGTCTTACCCTCCTCCACCGAGACGGTCACGTTGCAGGGCAACAGGACCCCGACATCGGGTGCCGCCGACAGCGCCTTGTGGGCGGAGGGTGGGTGGCAGGCGCCGAGGATGAGGTAGGGCTCGGTGTCGACGTCCAGCTTCTGCTTGAGAGTTGCCTGAACATCGATCTCGGTGAGCACACCAAAGCCACCGGCAGCAAGCGCCTCCCGGCATCTCTCCACCGCATCGCCAAAGGACAGACCGGTAGTGGTCTTCAGGGCCACTTCGCCGAGGTCCGTGGCACCCGACTCTTGCAGCACTTGCAACATGTCGGAAGTACTGATGATGCCGACGACCTTGTCGTTCTCCACCACCAGCAGGCGATGGAGGTGGGACTCCATCATGCTCTCGGCCACGTGGTAGATCGGTGCATCGTGCTCCACGGCAAAGACTGATGGCGTCATGATGTCCTTGACCAGCGGTCCCTCCTCCTCGAGGTGGAGCTCGCCCAGCTCATCGAGGCTGACATCCTCCTCCCAGCCTCTGACAAAGAAATTGGGCTCGCTGGTGGTCACGATCTCCCTGCCACCCATCGAAGTGGCGCGGACGATATCGGTGACCGAGACGACGCCCACCAGGGCCCCATCGCTGTTCTCCACCGGCGCACCGGAGATCGCCTGCGATGTAAATAGAGCCGCTAGCTCCTTGACCGGCATCTCCTCCCGAACCTTGATCACTTCCGGGTTCATGATGTCTTTGGCGGACAGATTTCTCATCATGTCGAGGCTCCTTCACAGCTATACTTGCTAGGCTACCAAACGCTGAACTTTCGCGATAAGGTAGCTTGCCGGTTTCCTCTGGAGGGGCTCACACACCACAACGTGCATGCCGGGAGCATTCTTGAATGGCGAATGAGATCCAGGACACTTCACGCCGCCGGTTCCTGAACTGGTTCCTCGGAACTTCATCAGGGGCTTTGCTGGTTTCGATCTTCTACCCCGTGCTGAGATT